>CAZBCO010000069.1:0-4881 GCA_964490295.1 uncultured Planctomycetota bacterium | reverse complement strand
ACGCATCGGCCGTCGCGCCATTCGACCGCCGGCAGGTCGGCCTGCACCAGCCGGACCAGCGCGGCCCGCACCCCCGCGACCATCGCCGCATCGACCAGCGTGCCTTCCTCCATAATCGCGGTGATATCGACGGGTTCGTCGTCCTGCTTCTTGTGGTTATCGGTCAAGAGAAACCTCCTCGCGTATCCTCAGCCATGCGGACGGGTCGGCGACCGTGGTCACCGCGGTGGCTTTTCCCATGGCGATTAGCTTGGGGCCGCCGGCATCGGAGTTGCCATAAATGCGCCAACTTTCGGTGAGCGGTTGATAGAGATCGAAGAAGTTGCAAAGGCCGGCCTTGTAGCGACGCCGGATGACCTCTTCGGGGACGCGGTGGCCACCGAGTCGGACGCGCTCCGCCACTCGCTGCACCGCCAAGTCGGAGCTCGGGATCCACAAGAAGACCACGTGAACTCGGTATCCGATCTTGCGAAGACCCTCTAACCAAGGGGCGAAAGTTCGGCTGGCCAGAGTAGTTTCAAAGGCGAAGCTCTCGCGGTCGTTGGCGAGTTCCCGGATACGCCGGAGCATCACCCGCCCGGCTTCCATCGCCGCGCCTTCCGGGTCAAATGCCGACAGGCCTCGGGCGATTGTGTCGGCGTTTACGAACTTGGAAATTTTCAGCGTCTGCCAAAGAAGCGGCGGCCCGGCGGTGGACTTACCCGCTCCATTCGGGCCGGCAAGCACCACAATGTTCGGTGATAACTCAACTGGCATACTCTGTTCCTGTCTGTACGACCGATGCGCACCGCCGACCATTCGCAACCATCATTATACTACAATTCGCGCCCCGGTTTTGGCAAGGCTATCGAGGCATTCAAACGGTGCGGCTCCTCTTCGCCGCGCTACGGTCTATAGTTGCTGACCTCGAAGCTGAGTTGTTCCAGGTGGGCGGTGATGTCCACCTGGTTGATGAAGGTCTTGGGCGGGGCTTCGAGCTTCATTGAGGCGAAATTGAGGATGCCCTCGATGCCCGCCTCGGCGAGCCGGTCGGCGGTCTGTTGTGCGGCGGCTTCGGGCACGGCGAGCACGGCCAGCCGCACGGCGTGTTGCTCGATGACTTGCGGCAGTTGGTCCATCGGCAGGATGGGCACGCCGCCGACGTTCTTGCCGGTCTTGCGCGGGTCGATGTCGAACGCGGCGACCACGCGGAAGCCGCGCTCGGCGAAGCCGCGATAGCGAATCAAGGCCCGGCTCAGCTCGCCCGCTCCGATAACGATGAGATTCCACGGCACGTGCGTACCGAGGATGCGGCGAAGCTGCTGGATCAGGTCGGCCACGTCATAGCCGACGCCCCGTCGCCCGAACTGGCCGAACAGCGTCAAATCGCGCCGCACCTGGGCGGCCCCCACGTTCATGTATTCGGCGAGCTGTGTGCTCGATACATGCTCCACGCTCTCCGCGGCCAGATGTTCGAGCTTGCGCAGATAGGCGCTGAGGCGCCGCACCGACGAATCGGGGACGTTGACGTTCAGGAATTCCATACCCGGATTGTACCGCCGGTCGCCGGATGCTGCAACGTTCAGGCCGGGGGCAGCCCTTCGAGTTGTGCGGCGACCTCGTCGGGCGTGGTGCGGGCCGAGACCCGGATATCGCGTATCGCGGCGCCCAGCGAGCGGTAGTGATCGATCAGCGGGCGGGTGCGGGCCTCGAAGAGTTCGTGTTTCCGCGTGACGTGGTCGGGGTGGTCGTCGGCCCGGCCTCGGCGGTCGCCTCCGGCATCGGTGCGAATCCGATGGTGGACCACCTCGAACGGGCAGAGGAGGTGTATCACGGCGACGATTTTGAGCATCGCGTCGATGCTCCGGGCCTGGCCGATGTGGCGGGGCAGGCCGTTGAGCAGCAGCCAGGGCGGGGCAGGGGAGGCGGCGGCCTGGTTCGCATCCAGGAACTCTTCAATAATATGGCGGGCGATCCCGAAATGCTGGTCTTCCAACAAATGCCCCTGTTCGAGCACTTTACGGATGAAATCGAGCTCGTTCGGGGTGAGCCGCTGGTGCCGGTCGGTCGCCGCGGCGCGGCGGAGCTGCTCGCCGAAGTCGAAATGACGGCATCCCCGCCCCCACAGTCCGTGCCGTTCGAGGTATTGCCCCAGCGGCGTCTTGCCGGACCCGGTCGGGCCGATGAGCAGGACAGCTTGCGGCAGGCTGGATGGGTTGTTCGTCATAAGCACTTTTTCAAAAAAGGGTTACGTTTTTTCTGTGGTACAATGCCGTCCGGATGTTGTTATGTTCGTCGTGTTCGCCTTATATCACGGGAGGGGTATGCTTGTCAATTTGCGGGCAGGTTCCCCTGTTTTTCTACAAAAAGGGAAGCATTGGAAGGCACCGGGGCCGTCTCCATGGTGCTTTTCCCAGGCGCCACCGGAGGAAAGACACGCCCTTCGGAGCTTCAACCGTCGTTCTTTTCCTCAGTTATCCCATGATACACCGGGAATAGTAAGGGGCAATTTCCGTGAGGTCTGGTTTTTCTCAAAATAGATTCATCGTTTTTTCGTTTGACTTTTCGGGCAAAATGGCCACAATAGTCCCTCTGTTGCTTGGAAGTCCGGGCTGCTGAGGGCCAGCGCCGGTAGGGTGTTAAGGCATCTGCTGTCGGCTTGGGTCTGTTCGATACGGTTCGTTTTTTCTTTGGTTTCTGTAGAGAGGGTAGGTTTATGTCAGAAGAGAAACAAGGCATTAGTTCTTTGATGACCGAAAATCGCGTCTTTCCGCCCCCGGCGGAGCTTCAGGCCAACGCGCACGTGAAGTCGATGGAAGAGTACCAGGCTCTCTACGACCGGTCGGTGAACGACCCGGACGGGTTCTGGCTGGAGAAGGCCAAGGAGATGGTGAGCTGGTTCAAAGAGCCGACCGTGGCCCGTGAGTACACCTGGAACACCGACGCCCGCAACGTCCAGCACACCTGGTTCAAGGACGGCGAGCTGAACATCGCCTACAACTGCCTGGACCGCAACCTGGCGGAGCGCGGCGACAAGGTGGCCCTCATCTGGCAGGGTGACGAGCCGGACGAAGACTCGAAGATCACCTACAAGGAACTGCACGCCGAGGTGTGCAAGTTCGCCAACGTGCTCAAGAGCCTGGGCGTCAAGAAGGGCGACCGCGTCTGCATCTACCTGGGCATGGTCATCGAGTTGCCGGTGGTGATGCTGGCCTGCGCCCGCATCGGCGCGATTCACTCCATCGTGTTCGGCGGCTTCAGCGCCGACGCCCTCCGCGACCGGATCAACGATTCGGACTGCAAGATTCTGATCACCGCCTGCGTCTCGAAGCGTGCCGGCAAGGACGTGCCGCTCAAGGCCATCGCGGACGAGGCGGTCAAGCAGACGCCGACCATCGAGAAGGTGATCGTGGTCAAGCGCTGCGACAAGCCGGTCCCGATGCAGGAAGGCCGCGACCTCTGGTATCACGACCTGATGGCCGACGCCTCGCCGGAATGCGAGTGCGAGGTGATGAACGCCGAAGATCCGCTGTTCATCCTCTACACCTCCGGCTCGACCGGCAAGCCCAAAGGCGTGGTGCATACCACCGGCGGCTACCTGGTCTGGGTGACGCTGACGCACAAGCTGACCTTTGACCTGAAGGAAGACGACGTCTACTTCTGCGCGGCCGACATCGGCTGGGTCACCGGCCACAGCTACATCGTCTATGGCCCGCTGACCAACGGCGCGACCAGCGTGATGTTCGAGAGCACCCCGCTCTATCCCGACGCCGGCCGCTACTGGGCGGTGGTCGACAAGTTCAAGGTCACGCAGTTCTACACCGCCCCCACCGCCATCCGGGCGTTGATCCGCCAGGGCGACGAGTGGCCCGCCAAGTACGACCTCTCCAGCCTCAAAATCCTCGGTTCGGTCGGCGAGCCGATCAACCCCGAAGCCTGGATGTGGTACTACGAGAAGGTCGGCCGCAACCGCTGCCCGATCGTGGACACCTGGTGGCAGACCGAGACCGGCGGGTTCATGATCACCCCGCTCCCCGGCGCGATGGCCCTCAAGCCCGGCAGCGCCAACCGCCCGTTCTTCGGCGTCGAGCCGGTCGTGCTGCGTGAAGACGGCAGCGAGGCCGAGCTGGGCGAAGGCGGCAAGCTCTGCATCAAGAAGCCGTGGCCCGGCATGATGCGGACCATGTGGGGCGACCACGACCGCTTCATCGACACCTACTGGACCATGTACAAGGACCTGTACTTCACCGGCGACGGATGCCGGGTCGACAAGGACGGCGACTACTGGCTGATGGGCCGCATTGATGACGTGGTGAACGTCTCCGGCCACCGCATCGGCACCGCCGAGGTCGAGAGCGCGCTGGTCAGCCACGCCAAGGTGGCCGAGGCCGCCGTGGCCCCGATGCCTCACGAGATCAAGGGCCAGGGGCTGTACGCCTATGTCACCCTGGTCGATGGCGTCGAGCCGAGCGACGAGCTGAAGAAGGAGCTGATTATGCACGTCCGCAAGGAGATCGGTCCGATCGCCGCCCCGGACAAGGTGCAGTTCGCTCCGGCCTTGCCCAAGACCCGTTCGGGCAAGATCATGCGGCGGATTCTGCGGAAGATCGCCGAGGGCAACGTCGACCAGTTGGGCGACATCAGCACGCTGGCCGACCCGCACGTGGTCGAAGTCTTGGTCGCAGAGCGGCAGTAGCTTAATGACACGCAGGAGCCATCCTCTGACATCGACTTGTCTGGGGGTGGCTCCTCGTCTTTATATCCCGAACCGAGCCGGGCGCTCGGAGTTCAACCGTTTCATTCTTGTCATAGGAGTAATCACGTGAGCGAAGGCGGCGAGACAAAAGTGATGAACCGCAATCTGGTGGTGGTCGGAGCGATTCTCATCCAGTTGTGTCTGGG
>CAZBCO010000068.1:0-10326 GCA_964490295.1 uncultured Planctomycetota bacterium | reverse complement strand
CTGTGGTTGGATTCATCGCGTCCCCCGCCCAAAAGGCGGGGGACGTTTTTTTTGTCAATGAACATCGCAACATTAAGAAGCCGCGAGTTTCCGCTTGACTGGCATGGGGAGCAGTCTATAATTCGGGGGTAGAACACGGGCGAGGCAGGGTGTCTGCCTGTAGGCTCGTGCCTTGAGGAACCCGATGACCGCTGTGTGCGGGTGGAGGATGTGCATGAAGCGTTGGACTGCCGTGTGTGTTCTGGCTCTGTTGCTGTGTGGCGGTATCTCCGCAAACGCCCAGACGACCAATCCGGACCGCGACCGCCTGACCATTGAGCCGATACCGGTCAGGTCCGCCTCGGAAGCCAAGGCCAAGGAAGAGGACGTAGACCCCCTGAGCGCCATCGGGGGCTATTTCGTGAACCGGTTCCGCGATTTGGCCGATATCTTGACCCTCAAGCTGGGCTGGGGCAATTATCGTTCGATCGGTGTTCAAGCCCGTGTGACCACGCTGGCCCAGGTCGGCATCGGTAACTTCGAGGGCTGGGTGGTGGCCATCGACCGCGGCTGCGTCGGCGTGATGAAGGAGGCCGTGCTTGAGGGCGGCGTCTCGATCTTCTACCCCAGCTTCATCGCCCGGAAGGTCCGTTGGCAGACCGGGGAAGCCAAGCGGAAAAATATTTTCTTCGGCGATGTGGGGGAGGAGAAGAACGAGCTGACCAAGGAAGACCTGCTCTACTACGACGACGAAAACGCCCATCCGCTGACGGTGACAGCTCAGGTTCAACTGCCCTGTCTTCCCAGAATCGAATTGACCGTCAACCTGGGCGAGATTCCGGACTTCGTCATCAGCCTGTTCGGCATCGATGGGTTCCGCGTGCCGGCGCCGTTCCACAAACAGTACCGGACCGACGAGGAGAAGGGCGAGCGTATTCCCGCCCCGTCGATCTTCTGGCACGGTCAGGAAAAGTACGAGCGATACGACTAACCGCCGGAAGGCTCTGCAACGGAACAGCTTAAGGCTATTCCGCCCGCCGGAATATCCGCCAGCCGCCGAACAGCGCTTGACTGCCCCGGCCATAGCCCTATAATTTCCGCACAGATCGTTTACGGGAACGTCAAGATGGTTTCCGGGTTGTTTCCTCACCGTTGAATAGGAGTTGGATGATGGCGCTAGTACCGATGAAGCAAGTGCTCGACGCGGCCCGCAAGGCCGGTTACGGCGTTGGAGCTTACAACGTCAACAACATGGAGCAGATTCAGGCCCTGATGCAGGGGGCGTCCGAGACGCAGACGCCGATCATCCTGCAGGCCAGCAAGGGCGCTCTCGAATACAGCAAGATGATTTATCTCAAGTACTTGATTCAGGCCGCGGTCGAAGATAACCCCGACATCCCGGTCGTCTGCCACCTGGATCACGGCCCGAACCTCGAAGTCTGCAAGCAGGCCATCGCTCTGGGCTTCACCTCGGTGATGATCGACGGCTCGATTGACTACGCCGTCAAGGACGCGAACGGCGGACATCCGGCTCGTTCGTTCGAGGATAATGTGCAAGTGACCAAGGAAGTCTGCGATTACGCCCACGAGCGCGGCGTGAGCGTGGAAGGCGAACTCGGCACGTTGGGCGGCATCGAGGACGAGACCGTCGCCTCGTCAGTCCATCTGACCGACCCGGACCAGGTGGAAGAGTTCGTGGCTGAGACCGGCGTGGACGCCCTGGCCATTGCCATCGGCACATCCCACGGTGCCTATAAGTTCAAAGAAGAGCCGACCTTAGCCTTAGACCTGATCACCACAATCCGTGAGAAGGCCGGGGATTGCAGCCTGGTGATGCACGGCTCCTCCAGCGTGCCGCAAGACTTGGTGGCGATGATCAACAAGTACGGCGGCAATATGCAGAAGTCGATGGGTGTGCCGATGGAGCAAATCCAAGAGGCGATCAAGCTGGGCATCCAGAAGATCAACGTCGATACCGACGGACGCCTGGCGTTCACCGGCCTGATTCGCAAGTATCTCTTCGAGCATCCCGAAGCCTTTGACCAGCGCAAGTATCTGGGCGAAGGGCGCCGCGGCATCTACGAAGTGATGAAGCAGAAGATGATCGATTTCGGCACCGCCGGGCACGCCGGCGACTACGAGCCGATGTCGCTCGAAGAGGCCAAAGCCTGGTACAAATAGGCCAGCCGCGACGCGACCATCATCTCCAGCGCCCTCCGGAACACACCGGAGGGCGCTTTTTTATGAGTCGGGTACGAGCATTTCAAAAGAATTTCTTTTTAATTTTATCGAGTGGCCGAGGCCGGAGGTGAGCATGCGGCGCGCCGGGGAGGGCATCCCGCCCGCGGCCGGTTCGGGCGACGGCTGCGTTCATGGCGTGCCGAAGGCCTCAGACGGCCCATAACGGCTAAATAAAGGCCCCAGGCGCAGCATAGTATAAATTATATATAATAGTATGTTGTCCGCTCTGCGCTCATGCCATAGCGGACGGCAGATCAGAGGCATTGTTATCCTGCTTGTGCAGTGCCAAACCGGCCCAAGGAAAAAGCCTTTAAGGGAAAGCCGTTTTTCAATTGACACTCCGAGCGCGCCGCGCTATCATCCTCTTCGTTGAAGGTGCTCACGCTGAAAAGGCGTATGGCAGACATGTTCCGGAGGGCCGGGGTGGCCCTTGGTAGTGCCAGTCAATCGGACCTGTCGCTCTGACAGATCCGACAATGAATACAGTCGAAGCTGCTGATGCAATACGGCAATTGTGACCCAATTGTCGGCGGTGGGGTGTGCGCCTTGAGCGCATCCGGAGTCCTCCCGCCAGCCGTGCGTAGCAGTTGACGTCCTTGACAGCCAGCGCGCGAAAGGGCGACCGCTTATGAACTCAACCGAGACCCTTTGGTCATCGGCCTTGACGAATATTGCTACGGCCGTGCAGGCCGACCAGTTTGAAACGTGGTTCAAAGATGTGAGCCTCGCGGATATCTCGGACCAGAAAGCCGTCATTCGCGTTCCTAACGCATTTTATGGCAAGTGGTTCGAGCTGCACTACGCGGACCTGATCGCGGGCGCCCTCGAAGGCGAGATCGGGCAACGTCCGGAGATCGCCTTTGAAATTGCCCCCGTGTCGAAGCCCCTCGCCAAGCCCAAGCCGGTCAGCAGCCCGTCGCTACCGACCCAGGCCCCTGCTTCGTCGCCGCCGCCCAAGCCCCTGGGGTCCGACCTCGACCTGAACCGCAATTATGTCTTCAGCCGCTTTATCACCGGGCCAAGCAACCAATTGGCCCATGCGGCGTCCCTGGCGGTGGTGGAGTCCCCCGGCCTGGCCTATAACCCCCTGTTCCTCTATGGCGGCGTTGGGCTTGGCAAGACGCACCTGATGCACGCTGTGGCACACGCCCTGATCAAGAAGCGCCCCGAACTTGAGGTCCGCTATTTTTCCTGCGAAGCGTTCATGAACCAGTTCGTTTATGCCCTGCAAAAGGGCGGGATCGAACGCTTCAGGGCACGTTGCCGCCAGGTTGATGTCTTATTGATCGATGACATTCATATCCTCGCGAACCGAACGCGGACGCAAGAGGAGTTCTTCCACACGTTTAATGAGCTGTACAACGCCCATCGGCAAATTATCCTTACCAGCGACAGCGCTCCGCAAGACATCCCCACCTTTCAGGACCGGCTTATCTCACGGTTCAAATGGGGACTGGTGGCTCGGATTGATACGCCATGCCTCGAAACACGGATGGCGATTGTGCGTAAAAAGGCCGATTTGCGCGGTAAAATGTTGCCGGAAGACGTGGTTCGGTTTATCGCCGAGGTCGTCCCCAACAACATCCGCGAGCTTGAAGGGGCAGTACTGAAAACCATCGGCTATGCCTCGTTGATGAACCGATCGGCAGATATTCATCTGGCGCGTGAAGTTCTGCGAGCCGACGGGGCCGGGCCGGTCCAAGGCCCGATTACCTGTGAGCAGGTTCAGGACGTTGCGGGGGCCTGGTTTGGTGTCAGTGTCGATGAACTGAAGTCCAAGAGCCGCGCCCGGTCGATCGCCTTCCCGCGCCAGGTCGCAATGTTCCTCATCCGCCAGATGACCAGCAAGTCGCTTCAGGAGATTGGCCGGGCCTTTGGCGGCCGCGACCATTCGACGGTGGTTCACGCCATTGAACGCGTTGAGCGAGAACTCAGAGATCGCCCGGAGTTCAACGACACCATCAATGCGCTGATCGAGCGTATTAAAGCCAGTTAAAACGATTACATTTCGGGCGGGGGGAGCGGCTCCGGAATCGTCTCCAGAGCAGCAGCGACGATCTCACGGAACCAGGCCTCCTTGTGTTTGGCGTTCAGGGCCAGGAGCTGATTTCGCAATTCCTGTGGCGGGGCGTTGAACAACAGCACCGATCGGAACGTCGTGTAAAACGCTGCCTCTGCGGGGTCGATCTGCTTCGGATTCTTGGCTTGCCACGCTTGGAAATCATCGGGGGACAACTTTCCTGTCAGCAACTTGGCTATCACGGCGCTCGTGGTTGCCTCGTGCTTTTCAAGAATCCAATCCCAGCTTTTCGCGGCGCTGTCTCGGTCTTCGAGCAAGGCTTGCAGGATTCCGGATCGCAGCATCGCGTCAGGGTCTCCCGGGCCGTCCGGATTGGCCGTTGCGGCTTGGGTATAGAGTTCAGCGGCCTCGGCATAGGCTTTGCTGTCCATGAGGTGCCGAGCACCAAGCCGGAGGATTTCGTTGGTTTTACCATTGGACGCTGCGGCGGCATTGGCATAGATGCCGGTGGCCGTGGCTACGTCGTCGTTGGCTACCCAATGCTTTGTGGTCTCTGCCGCAAGATGTTGCAACCCGGTGTCGCTCGTGTAGCGGCTGAGGGCGAAGGCCAGCAGGTTCAGGGCAATGTCGTTTTTTTCTCCGTCCAGAGCCGAGCCGATGGCTCGCACAAACATCGGTGCCAGCGGGCTGTTGGGATGTTTGCGGGCGATTCTCGGCAAGACCTCGGGCTGCCCGGCCTCCAGGTACTTCAGGGCGAGTGCGGCGGCCAGCCGGTCGGCTTCGGGCAGTTTAGCGGCCACGTGGTCCCGGGCGTAATCAAGCATCCGGTGGGCGGCCTGAAGGTCCGGCTCGGCCAACAGGCGAGCCGCGGCATCGGTCAGCGTCGCTGCAAAACGCGGGTCCCCGAGCATCGCGTAGGCATCGCGTAACTCCTCATACCGCCCCGAAGCCAGGAGGGCTTTCATCAGCACCCCGGCGGCATCGGTCAGAGGCCTTTTGTCGGTGGCGAAGCGTTTGCAGGCGTCCTCCAGCAGCGTCAGTGCTGCCCCCAGTTGCTCTGAAGCCGCCAGGGCCGAAATCGCCTGGTTGAAATGGGGGGCCAATTGGGCGGAGGGATAGGCGGTATGGACGTTCGCCACGCGGGCGTACTGTTTTTGGGTCAGAAACGTCTGGGCCAACTGGGTGGCCAGAGCTTCAAACCGACGACTGGCCACCCCCTGTTGGCTGACAAAGGCCAACAGATCAAGAGCGTTTGGGGCGTCGTCGGAGGCCAGCGCCTCGGCGACGGCGGACTCAAAGGTCGGCCTAACGCCCGGCAGCGGGAGGGCCAGGAATGCCCGCTTCATCTCCGCGTATCGCTTCTGCCCCGCCAGGCCGCCGCACACCTCCGTCAGGGCCTTGGTAAAGGCGCTGAGGATGCGCCCGCCCGCATTGCGACACTGGTCGCGTAAGGTGGGCTGTTCGCCCTGGAAGCGAGCGGACTCCATCATCTGAATCGCGGGTTCGAAGGTCCGGGCAACGGCACTGCGGGATAAAATCCCCGGTAACGCCCAGACTGTGCCTGCCCTCAGTCGGTGGCCGAGCCTGGCCGAGGCTTCCAGGTGCTCGGCGGCTTCTGTGTATTCACCTAAGTTTGATAATACAAAGAAGATACGCTCGCTATTTCTTTCTATCAGATGCTGATGGCGTGAGTCCAGCAGGTGGGATTTTTCATTGAAGCGGCGGTAGTGATTCAGCGCGGCCGTCAATTCGGCCTGTCGGTTGCTGATCTTGGCCTCCTCGATCAGGCCGCAATAGTGCTCGGCCAGCGCGGCGATAGCGGTGTCGCTGTGATTACGGATCATATCCTTGTAGTCTTCCAGGGCCTTGTCTATTTGCCCCCGGCTGAAAATATAAAAATCAATGAATTGCATCACATTGAGGCGGGATTCTCCCGGCCCGGTGAATTCCTCGCGGCTGATGCGCACTTCGCCAATCGCCACGGTCGCATCCCAGGTGTCCAGTCCGAACTGCATGGACTCCATTTGCCGCAGCAGCACCGGGTCTTCGTATTCCAGTAAGTAGGTTTCGCCATTGCCGGTCACGCGGCAGGTCAGGGTGGTGTGGTGGCGTTCAATGCGGAAGCGATACTCGACCCCGGGCTTGGGGGCTTGGCATTTGATTTGGGCCAGAGGACGGCCCATGTGCAGCAGCGTCAGGTGGTTTCCCTCCCAGTTGCCGAAGCGGAAGCTATACGCCGTGGCCGGACGCTTTCCGATCCAACTGTTGATGCGGCTCTTGGGGCTGGTGACCGACGCGGTGAACTCGACGCGCAGGGTTCCGCTCCAGGAGCGGCCCAGCTCGATCTGGCTGCGGCGTCTTCCGGCGGTGACCACCAGCTTACCGTCCTTGACCGCCCACTGTTTGTCCGAAGGCTTCCAGATCGGGGCGAGAGCCGGGGCGGCGAAATCATCACGGAACTTTTCCACCCACTCCGGCGTCTGGTCGGCTTGGCTCAAGGCCAAGGCTCGCTCGATGCTCTCGCGCTCCAGACGGGCGGCTTGCTCTCGCTGAATCATCCAGTGGATGATCGCCCCGGAAACCGCCGACGCCAGCAGCGTGATGATCAGGGCCACCACGATGGGGGCGCGGTGCTTGCGGACAAACCGGGCGACACGGCGGCCGGGGCCGGCGGGCCGGGCCGCGATCATTTCGCCGGCCAGGTAGCGGCGGACATCGTCGGCAAACTCCTGCATACTGGCGTAGCGGCGCGACGGCTCCTTTTCGAGGGCCTTCAGCACAATGGTCTCGATGTCGCGGTGCAACTTGGGGTTGATCCGGCGCAGCGGCACCGGATCGTCGTGGATGACCTTCATCACGATGTTCATCATCGTCTCGCCGGTGAACGGCGGCTGGCCGCTGAGCATCTCGTGCAGCACCGCTCCCAGCGAGTAGACGTCGGAGCGGTGATCGATCCGAGTGTTCTCGCCGCGCGCCTGTTCCGGCGACATATACGACGGCGTGCCGATGGTGGTGCCGGAGCGCGTGAACTTGGTGTCGCCGTCGATCTCCTTGGCCAGGCCGAAGTCCATAATCTGCGGGCGACCGGAGGAGTCAATCATAATGTTGCTGGGTTTGATATCGCGGTGAATGACGCCGCGTTGGTGGGCATAGGCCAGGGCGTGGCCGACCTCGGCCGCGATATCCAAGGCCTGGGGCGGCGTCAACTTGCCGCGCGCGATCAGCACGTCCAGCGGCGTGCCCTCGATGAAGTCCATCGTGAAGAACCGCTTGCCGTCTTCGCAGCCGACGTCGTAGATAGAGACGATGTTCGGGTGCCGCAGCCGGGCGGCGGCGCGGGCTTCCTTCTCGAATCGCACGATCTGATCTTGTGAGGCGTCCTGCCCCGCGATCATCACCTTCAGGGCCACCACGCGGCCCAGATGGCGGTGACGAGCCTTGTACACCACGCCCATCGCCCCGCGCGAGATTTCCTCCAGAATATCATAATCGCCCAGGGTGCGACGGGAGAGGCTGGCGGCAGGGGGGCTGGCGTTGCTGTCATCGCCCGCGTCCGTGGTTTGCGCGGCCATCGTGCGAATCTGATCGGTGACATCGACCATTGCCCCGCATTCCGGGCAGGCCTGTTCGTCCGGGCCTTCCGCCGAGTTCGGCGGGAGCCGCTCAAAACGATAGCCACATTGCTCACAGACGATTCGCATTAACCGACGCTCGCCATCGTGTTCTTGTAGAAATCACCTCAGCGCATTCTATGGGGATTGAACAGTTTTTGCAACCACTGGGTTGCCTGCCCGTTCGACGCTCGGAGGAAAAAGGAGGCGCGGTGGGAACGCCCAAGTCCCAGTGAATGCCGCAGGGGGAGTGACCGCGACATTCGGGGGTGGGGCCTGCACAAAGCCGAGCACCCGAAAACCGATCCGTAAGGAAAGGAACCGAACGCTCGATCAATGTAATGGCGGCCACCGCGCCGCAAGAATCATACCACGCTTTGCCGCCGCTGTCAAATACGGCGGGCTAAAAAATCCTACTTTTTATGGCGGATTACCGCTGGAAGGACTTGCCGTAATCCTCGTCCGCCTTCTTGTAAACCTTTTTCACGAAAGTCGAGGTCTTGATCAGTTGCTTCAGCCGCCGCTCGAACGCCGACGAGCTCATCGGCATCTCGACCGGCTTGCCGGTCAGCGAGGACAGCAGCATCGCGTTGCCCAGCTCGACCTCGCGGAGGCCCTCCTCGGCGGGGGCGATCAGCTCGGCTCCCTTCAGAATCGCGTCCCGGAAATTCTCCAGAATCAACCGATGCCGACTGCCGCGAGACTCGGCCACCGGGATGGAGCAATGCCACACCGGCGGACGGGCGAAGCGTTCGGGCGTGGTGCGGATAAACTCATTGGCCGGAACCTCGTTGCGAATCAGCGTCAGGCTGCCGCCCTCACTGACCAGCTTGGCTCGCTCGCCAACGATTTCGAGCCGATTGGTGCCGGGGGCCTCCCCGGTTGAGGTCACGAACACGCCCGTCGCCCCGTTCGGGTACTCCAGGTAGGCCGTCACCTCGTCTTCCACCTCGATATCGTGCTTTTTGCCGATGCCGCAGAACCCGACTACCTTGCTGGGCATGCCGCAGTACCAGCACAGCAGGTCCAGCTCGTGGGGACACTGGTTGAGCAGTACGCCGCCGCCTTCGCCGGCCCAAGTGGCACGCCATCCGCCGGAATTGTAGTAGGCTTGGGTGCGGAACCAGGTGGTCACGATCCAGTTGACGCGCACCAGCTCGCCCAGCTCCCCGGATTGCACCAGTTGGCGAATCTTCCGGTGGAGGGGCACGGTGCGGTCGTTGAACATCGCGGCAAAGACCAGGCTCTTGTCGGTGTGGGCCGCGATGAGTCGCTCGGCATCGGCCTTGTGTACCGAGACCGGCTTCTCGACCAGCACGTGGCGGCCTGCCTTGAGAGCGGCGATGCCCACGACAGTGTGGTCGTAGTGCGGCGTGGCGATCATCACCGCGTCGCAGACGTCGGCCTTCAGCAGTTCTCTGTGGTCGAGGAATCCTTCGCATCCGTACTTCTCGACGCCAATTCGCACCCGGTCCGGGTCCACGTCGCAGATCGCCGTCAGCTTGACGTCGTCCATCGTCGAGATATTCTCGGCGTGGGTGGTGCCCATCGAGCCATAGCCCACCAGGGCGATGCGAACCTGACTCAGTTTCTTTGCTTTTTTCTTCGCCATAAATAACGTCCTTTACGAAAGAGATAACTTGAGGGTGAGAACCTTCCCGGCGGGCACGTCGATCTCGATGGCTCCGCCACTGTAATCCAAGGATGCGATTATATCGGTTTCCTTCATGTTGCACAATTCCGCCGAGGCGACAGGCAGGCCGACCTTCAGCGTGGTCGAAACGTCCGCGTCGCGGGTGTTGACCAGCCGGACGACGAGGGAATCGTCCCACTCGCCCTTCTTCACGGCGGCGATTTCGATGTCGGGGCTGGCGACCTCCATGAAGCCCCGCTCGGCGGGCAGGTCGCCGTTGCCGGGGCCGCCGACCGCGGTGCGCATCGGCAGGTTGAAGAGATGCGACTGCCGCATCACGCCGCCCTCCACCCAGTCGCCGCGGTGCGGATAGACCGCGTACTCGAAGGTATGCTCGCCCCGGCACTGCGGGCCGTTCTGGTCGGGATACTCGGCCAGGCGCACCGAGTTCCACTGGCGGAAGCAGCGCAGCAAGGTGAGAGCCAGCTCGCGCTGCGGCGAATCCACCGCCTCGTACTGCCCGTTCCCGGCGTTGATCAGGGCAAAGCCCCGGCCCTCGGTGGCGATATCCACGAACGCCCGCTGCGGCTGGACCGGTCGATACGGCTCGCGCCACCCGGTGGTGTCGGGGTGCTTGATGTTGCGTGTGACCACGTCGAACGGCATTTCGGCTTGCACCGTCTCGGCGGGGATGCCCGTCGGGAAGAAGACGCGGAGGATATGGTCTTCGACACAGTTGTCGATGGTCGTCTTGACTCGCACCATCGGTTCACCGCGCAGCAGCCGCACCACCGAGATGATGGCCACCGGGCGGGTTTCGTCGAGCCGCGCGGTGCGGTCGG
>CAZBCO010000067.1:0-5915 GCA_964490295.1 uncultured Planctomycetota bacterium | reverse complement strand
CTGCCGCGGACGTGGTTCGAGCGGCGGCTGCTGAAGGTCGGTAAGGAGCTGCTGTACGCAGATTATCGCGCGAATTATCTGCTCGATGACGGAAGCGTTCCGAAGCATAATAGCAGCACATTGATGGTGTCGACCGACAACGGCCGCAGCTTCCAGCGACGGGCGACCATCGCGACCGACCCCAAGGGCGAGGACGCGATATGCGAGCCGCGACTCGCCCTGAACGCACGCGGCGAGCTGGTCTGCGTCATCCGCCGCACCGTCTCCAGCGTGCAGAAGTCGATGATGATCACCCGCTCGAAGGACGCCGGCCGGACGTGGGCCAAGCCGCGGAAGCTGTTCGAGTTCGGCGTCTGGCCGTCGCTCGTCTCACTCGAATGCGGTGTGATGGCCCTCTCGTTCGGGCGTCCGGGAGCTCATCTGTCATTCTCTCCGAACGGCGGCGGGCGAACGTGGACCGATCCCGTCACCATTCGCAAGGGGAATCCCAAGCAGGTCATGATGAAGACCTGCGGGTACACCGACTTGATGGCCCTCGACGCCGACTCGTTCCTGATGGTCTACAGCGATTTTGAGCACAAGGACGAGAACGGGCGGCAACGAAAGGCCATCCTCGTCCGCCGGGTCGATGTCCGGAAGCGCTGACGAAGACGGGGAAGCGGCTGAACGTGGCCCTGCTGAAAGCCCTCCTGCGAAAAACGGATGTTCCCGGATGCGGTCGGCGTATAAAAATCGTCCCACACCACCTTGTCCGGCCAGGTGAAGGGGCCGATGAGGGATAGCCCGTTCAAGGCCGTCGTCTGGTTCGGGGGAACCGTTGCTGCTGGGCAGGCCCCAGGCAATCCGGCTTCATTTTGAACGCGCTCTTCATAATCCAGCGATGTCATGATAGAATCAATTTCCTGTTGTGGGTTGGTGGAACATCAAACGAAGGGTTGTTGCGAGATGCGTAGAAATATCGTGCATATGGGCGCCGGGTCGCTGACCTATGCGATCCGCGAGATTGTGCAGGTCGGGCAGAATCTTGAGGCGCTCGGCGTGGAAATCATCTGGGAGAATATCGGCGACCCGATTCAGAAGGGTGAACGGGTGGTGCCCTGGATTCGTGAGAGACTGCATCAGGTGGTCGATCAGGACACGTCCTGGGCCTATTGTGACTCGGCCGGGGTGCCGGACACACGGGCTTTTCTCGCGGAAAATGTCAACAAGCGGGGCGGAGCGCAGATTTCGCCCGAAGATATCATCTTCTTCAACGGCATCGGCGACGCGGTCGCCAAGGTCTATGGCTTCCTGCGCCGCGAGGCTCGGGTGATCGGCCCCACGCCAGCCTACAGTACGCATTCTTCCGCCGAGGCCGCCCATAGCGGCTACGAACACCTGACCTACGAGCTCGATCCGTACAACTGCTGGATGCCCGATGTTGACGACTTGCGGATGAAGGTCAAATACAACGACTCCATCGCCGGTATTCTGTTGCTGAACCCGGATAACCCCACGGGCACGGTTTATCCCCGCGAACTGCTCGAAGAGATCGTGGCCATCGCCCGTGAGCACGACCTGTTCATCCTTTGCGACGAGATTTACGCTCATATTGTTTATAACGGGCACCCGACGTTGCATCTCTCGGAGGTGCTGGGCGATGTCTGCGGCATTGCGATGCGCGGCGTCTCCAAGGAATTTCCCTGGCCGGGTGCGCGCTGTGGTTGGATCGAGGTTTTGAACCGCAAGACCGATGCGATGTTCGATACCTATGTGAAGTCGTTGTTGGCCGCCAAGCGCCTGGAAGTCTGTTCAACCACCGCACCGCAATTGGTGATTCCTCCGGTGATGGGAGACGCTCGCTATCCGGGGCACCTCCAGCGGCGGTCGGCGATGTTCGAGGCCCGTGCCCACGAGGCTTACGAGTTGCTTCAAGGCATCCCGGGGGTGCAGGTGAACTGTCCGTCGGGTGCGTTCTATCTGACCGTGATGTTTGAGGAGGGCGTCTTGCACGGCGATCAGAGGCTCCCCATTGACATCCCGAAGGTGCGTGAGGTGGTCGAGGGCCTGGCGGCCAAAAGCTCGCCGGATCAGCGTTTTGTCTATTATCTGATGGGGGCCACGGGAATCTGTGTGGTGCCGCTCAGCGGGTTCTACTGCAAGCGCGACGGCTTCCGCGTCACGCTGCTGGAGACAGACGACGCGAAGCGCCGGGCGACGTTCGAGACGCTGGCCGGGGCGATCCGAGGGTACCTCGCAAGTTGAGCGAACCGTCGGCTTCGGCGCCCGTTCATGAGAGGCCGGGGCATAGGCCCCCGGAGGCCGTGGCCGTATTGAGAGGCTGTTTTCGGGAAGCAATGGCGATGACAGACGCCCCCACCGTTGAAGCCCTGGCGGCCGAGTTCCGAGAGCGGTTTCGCTCCGTCACCCGCGAGGTGGGTCGCGTGATCGTCGGCTACGACGAGGTCGTCGAGCAGGCCCTGACCGCCTTGCTGGCGGGCGGTAACCTGCTGGTCGAGGGCGTGCCCGGCTTGGGCAAAACGATGATGATGCTGGCCCTGGCCCGGGCCTGTGACCTGACCTTCCACCGCGTTCAGTTCACGCCCGACTTGATGCCCGCGGACATCACCGGCACCCAGATGATCAGCCAGGACGAGCACGGACGCCGCACGATGGCCTTCGCGCGCGGCCCGATCTTCACGCACCTGATGCTGGCCGATGAGATCAACCGCGCCACGCCGCGTACCCAGGCGGCGCTGCTGGAGGCGATGGAGGAGCACGCGGTCAGCTCGGGCGGCGAGACGAGGCGGCTTGACGAGCCGTTCTTCGTGATGGCCACCCAGAACCCCATCGAGCAGGAGGGCACCTATCCGCTGCCCGAAGCTGCCCTCGACAAGTTTATGTTCAAGCTGGTGGTGGCGATGCCCGATGCCGACGTCCTGCGCGAAATTCTGGAGCGGACCACCGCCGAGGCAACTCCGCAGGCTGAGGTGGTCGCCTCCCGCGACGAGATTCTCAAGCTGCGGGATATCGCCCGCAAGGTGCCGGTCGCCCCGGATGTCGAGGAGGCCGCTTCGCGGCTGGTGTTCGCCACGCGATCCGGGCATCCGTACATCAAGTCCGGAGCCAGCCCCCGTGCGCTGCGTGCCCTGATGTCGGGGGCGCGTATCCGCGCGTTGATGCAGGAGCGGTATAACGTCAGCGTGGACGATATCTACGCTTTGGCCAAGCCGGTGCTTCGGCACCGGATTCGACTCTCGTTTGAGGCCGAATCGCGCGATGTGACCCCGGACGCGGTGATTGACGAGCTGCTGGCCGCTCAGGGGCGTTGGAGAGGGCAGGGCGCGGCATCTTCGGAGCAGGCGGAGACATGACGAATCAAGCCGAATACTTTGCCGACAGGTTTGAGCGGTTGAAGGCCGCGATGGCCGGCTCCGTGCTGGGGCGCGAGTGCGAGATACGCGACCTGCTCGCGGCGTTCTTCGCCGGGGGCCACGTGCTGATTGAGAGCGAGCCGGGCCTGGGTAAGACCGCACTGGCCAAGGCGTTCAGTGGTGCGGTGGGGTTGGACTCGGCCCGCATCCAATTCACGCCCGATCTGATGCCGGCGGACATCACCGGAACCAATATCTTTGTGGAGGACGCCGATGGCCGGCGGCGCTTTGAGTTCCGCCCCGGCCCGGTGTTCACCCAGGTCTTGCTCGCCGACGAGATCACCCGCGCCACGCCCAAGACACAATCGGCGCTGTTGGAAGCGATGCAGGAGGGGCGGGTCACCACCGGCGGTCAGACGCACGATCTGGCGGACCCGTTCTTCGTGATCGCCACCCAGTCGCCCGAAGGGAGCCAGGGCACCTACCCGTTACCGGAGGCTCAGCGCGACCGGTTTCTAGTCAAGCTGGTGTTGCGTTACCCGGACGAGGCCACGTTGCGCGAAATCGGCCGCCGGAGTGTGGAGGCCGAAGTCGCACCGACTCCGGTGGTGAGTTTGGACGAGGTGCGGTCGATGCGGCGGGCGGTGCGGCAGGTGCGGCTGACACGCGCCGCGGCGGAACACGCGGCACGCACTGTGCTGGCCACCCACCCTGGGCGTAGCGAATCGGTCGAGGCTGCCGGGCGATATGTCCGCTATGGAGCCAGCCCGCGCGGCGCCCAAGCCTTGGTGCTGGTTGGGAAGGTGCATTCCCTGCTGGCCGGACGCACCGAGCTGCAACCGCAAGACATCGACGCCGCCCGTCGGCCATGCCTGCGCCACCGCATTATTCTTAATTTCGAGGGAGGGATCGAAGGCATGACCCCCGAAGTCATCCTCGATCAGATAGCCCAATCCGAGTCGTCGGGGCTATGATGCCATCGGCGGGTTGTTGCCTTGGGCGAGATGCTGATCGAACACCTTGCGTTCGGCGGGAGGGGTGTAGTTAATCAGCAAATCTTTCAACCGCCGAATATCGCGCGCCGTGAAGAACCGTTTGACGAAGTTCGGGGCCTTTCTAAGCAGTCCAGCCTTATCCAAATCAAAGAGATAAAGCGTGACCTCGGCTCCCTCGTTCAGCCCGGCGGCGCAGAAATAGCGGGGCGAAAGGCCGTAGATGTTCAAGGCGTGGAGTTGGTTCACGAAGTCCGCCAGCGCTTTCAATATCTCCACACGGCGCTCCGGCGACAACAGGCCAAAACGGGACCGAATGAATTTTTGAACCTGTTCCACCTGGCCGATATGTTCGGCAAGGATAATGCTGCCGACGGGCATGTTGCGCGTTCGGATACGCTCCCAGATCACGGGAACCGGCGATGTCATTCCCGCGTTGTGCATCGCGCAGAGAATATTCCAGGTCGCCGAGTCGTATGCCGAGAAAAACAGCCGCTGGAAGGACTTGATGAACCCGGTCCAGCCATAGCGCTTGCCCCAGAGCAGCACGCGGTCGTCGCCGCTCTGGGCCTCGGCTTCGAAGACGGTATGTGATTTACGCTTCGAGCGTATGTTCACCAACGTGAGTTTCCAGGGAGGCGCGTTCGAGGCCGGGTTCGGGCGCAGCAATTCCATTCGCCCCTGAAATATTTTGGATGTTTCCAACTTAGCCAATTCGCGTTTGATATCCACAGGTTCCGCCGTGCCGACCAGCAACTGTCCGATCTGAACCACGACGCCCGGAAGCAGGGTCAGGAAGGCCGCAAGGGTGATCATTAACGCCGCCTGTTGCCATGCGTGTGATGCTTGGGCCTGCTGGTCCAGCACCGCCAGAGCGGCTCCACCCGCATCCAGTAAATCCTGTTCCAGCACTTCCAGCCGGGCGGTAATCTGAAGGATAATATTGTTGATGTCCTCCGGTGTTTTGTCGGGAAGAGCCGCGTCGAGGGTCGCCGCCAGTTTGTCGGCTTCTTCCAGCTCATGTTGCAACTCGCGCGCCCCCACGCTCCGGTCGAACTTGTGATAAAGGCGCAACGCTTCGCTCACCTCTGCGCGGCAATCTCGCAGGCGTTCTTCGACCCGTACCGGGTCCGGACTCTGATTCCGGGCCAGATAGACACGCAGGCCGGTGATGTTGTCCAGGGCGTTCCGCTCGGTGCGAACGATTTTCTCGTTCAATTTCCATGCATCGCGCCCCAGGCGGCGCCCGACCAGTTGAACGACCGCCGCGGCCGCCATCAGGGTCAACGCAATACCCAAGACCCAAAGCCGCGAGCGCTCCGAACTGAATTTACCCATCCGATATCTCCGGTACGTCTTGATGTATCTTTTGCCACGTTACAAGCTGTCCGGGCCATTGTCAAGGAGAGCTCCGGTCTGCTATTCAGGAGGTGAAAGAATTCGAGTGCCGATCTCAGGCCCCTGCGCAAGTGGGGCGCACGATGGCAGTTGACTTGCCCCCATGCTCGGCCTAGAATCGAAAGCGGAATGAACCGATGCGGACGCCTTTCGTTGCTGAGACCATGAGTGA
>CAZBCO010000066.1:0-5070 GCA_964490295.1 uncultured Planctomycetota bacterium | reverse complement strand
GCGTCGCCGGATGCTCCCAGGTGGCGGTCAGATGATTCACCCATTGAATGAAATACTCCGGCGTCTTGCCGGTGGGCAGGGCGACGACGCCTTCGGGGTTGTGCTGAACGTATTCGAGAAAGCGCATCGCCGCCAGACGGCCCAGAGCGGGGAAGTTGTCCACCACGATGGAGGTTATCTTCTCGGTCGGCGGATAAATGGCATCAAAAGGCGATGCGGCGACGGCCGCCCGCTCGACGGGCGTCAGGAAGTCTTCGGGGTGCGGCAAGCGAGCATCTCCTGGAGTCGAGGGAACGGCGATAGCATACGCGAAAAGACGCCCAAAGAAAAGGCGATAACCAAGCCATAGTTCGCCACCGGCACGTTCGCCTGTCGGCAGCGGTTCAGGCGGGTGAGCACCTCGCGCCGGTTCTGCATACAGGAGCCACACATGATGGCCAACTGGTACTCGGCCAGATTGTCGGGAAAATCGTGGCCCTGAACGTGGGTGAACTGCAAATCACCGCCAACGTATTGGCGCAGCCAGCGCGGGATTTTGACCCGGCCGATGTCGTCGCCGATGGGGTGATGGGTGCAGGCCTCGGCAATGAGTACGCGGTCGCCGGCGCGCAGGTCATCGATGGCCTGTGTCCCCCGCGCGAAGGTCTCCAAGTCGCCCTTCCACCGGGCGAAGAGCACGGAGAACCCGGTCACCGGGACCTCGTTCGGCACATCGGCGGCGACCTTGAGAATTGCCTGCGAATCGGTGATGACCAGCCGGGGCGGAACCTTGAGCATGTCGAGTGTGTCAGCCAGCTCGCGCTCTTTGACCACGATGGCTCGTGCGTCACAATCGAGCACCTCGCGGATGACCTGCACCTGCGGCAGGATGAGCCGGCCCTTGGGGGCTTCGAGGTCGATGGGCACCACCAGCACGACGATGTCGCCGGGGCCGACAAAGTCGGGCAGGATGCCCGCCCGGTCGATGAAATCCGCCGGGGCGTACCGGATCAGCGCCTCGCGCGTTTCGGCGACACCTGCCCCGGTCACCGCCGACGCCGCGACCACCGCATCGGCCAACGCCGCGGCCCGCTCGTGGTCAGCGTCTGAGGCCGTCGCCAGGTCGGACTTGCTGAACACCACGACGCGCGGGATCTTGCGCTCGGCCAGCTCCTTCAGCAGCCGCTCCTCGAATTCGCCGATGCCGTTATCACTCAGCAGCAGCGCGATATCCGTGCGGTCCATCGCCCGGACGCTGCGCTCCACGCGCTTCCCGCCCAGCTCGCCCACGTCGTCCAGCCCGGCGGTGTCGAGAAACAACACCGGCCCCAGCGGCTTGAGCTCCATCGCCTTGGTCACCACGTCGGTGGTGGTGCCTGGCACCTCGGACACGATGGACACATCCTGGCCGATGAGGGCATTGAGCAGCGAGGATTTGCCGACGTTGCGGCGGCCATAAAGGCCGATATGCAGCCGAACGCCGGAGGGGGCCTGTCTCATTCATCCGTCTCCTGTGACGGTTCACGGTTCACAAATCCCAGCGCGTTCACGGCGGCGGGGGCGATCAGGGCTTCGATCTCGGCTCGCGGCAGTCCGGCAACCTTTTCGGCGGCGGCGAAGAGGTCCAGCCCCTCCTCGTGCATCACCCGTGCCACCTCGGTCGCGGCATGGTATCCGACCACCGGCAACAGCACCGTGGCCAAAGCCCCGCTATGCAATGCCTGGTCGCGGCAGTGCTCCGCGTTGGCCGCGATGCCTCCGATGCACTTGTCCGATGCCGCACGACACGCTCCGATCAGCAGGTCGAGCATCTCCAGCAGGTCGGCGGTAATCAGCGGTAGAAAGGCGTTCAACTCAAGTTGGCCCGATCCGGCAGCGGTGGCAATGGCCTGATCGAGAGCCGCCGCCTGCATTGCCGCCTGGGCCATCATCTCCGGAACCACGGGGTTGACCTTGCCAGGCATGATCGAGCTGCCGGCCTGAAGCGCGGGCAGAACCAGCTCGCCGAACCCCGCGGCCGGGCCGGAGGCCATCAGCCGCAGGTCGCCGGAGACCTTGAGCAGGTTGGTCGCCACCGCCTTGAGGATGCCCGACACCTCGACATAGACATCGCAGTTCTGCGTGGCCTCAAACAGGTTCTCGGCCCGAGCCAGCGGCAGACCGACGATGGCCCGCAGGTCGTCGATCACGCGGAAGATATAGGAGCGCGGAGCGCCCAGCCCGGTGCCCACCGCCGTGCCGCCCAGGTTCACCACCCGAATCCGCTCGGTACACTTGTACACCCGCCAGCGGTCACGGGCGAAGGCTTCGCCCCAGGCCCCGAAGGTGCGGCCCAGCGTGGTCGGCACCGCGTCCATCATCTCGGTGCGCCCGGTGCGCAGCACCCCGGCAAACTCGCGCTCCTTGGCCTGGCACTGCTCTTGAAGCCCTGTAAGGATCGGCTCCAATCGCTTCAATCCCCGGAACACCGCGATGCGGAGCGCGGTCGGGTAGGTATCATTGGTAGACTGGTGCAGGTTGACGTGTTCCACCGGGTCGATGAACGCATAGTCGCCGGGTGCTCGGCCCGCGAGGATCAAGGCTCGGTTGGCCAGAACCTCGCAGACATTCAGGTGTGTCGAGGTTCCGGCCCCGCCCTGAAAGGCATCGACCAGGATATGGTCGTCCAACCCGCCCGCCGCCATCTCACGACAGGCCAGGGCCAGTGGCTCGTATTGCGCGGCATCAAGAAAACCGAGTTCGTGGTTGGCGGTGGCCGCGGCCAGCTTGACCTCGCCGTAGGCGTGGATCAGGGCGGGATGCACCCGACGGCCGGAGAGAGCGAAGTTATCGACCGCCCGCGCGGTGTGGATGCCCCACAGCGCGTCGGCGGGAAGCTCGCGCGTGCCCAGCATGTCGCGTTCGGTGCGGGTGTTCGCCATCGATTTACCCCGGTGTGCCGCTAGAAATACAAGTCCCGCTCGCCGCTTTCGCGGATGCGCCGCAGGCGGTCGGTCAAGGTCGCCTTCATCTCTTCGTCGGTCAGCTTCGCCAGCTCGTCGTCCAAGCGCCGCAACCCGGCGGCCTGCGTTTCGGGAGACGCATAATCCACCAGATATTCCATCAACGTGGTCAGCGCGTTCGGCGTACAGAACCGCTGGATAAAGCCGGGGACGGCGAACTCCATAAACTGCTTGCCGGTGCGCCCCAGGCGATAGCAGGAGGTGCAGAAACTGGGGACGTAGCCGTCATCCAGCAGCTCTCGAATCACTACGTCAAGCGGGCGGATGTCGCCGAGGCTGAATTGTTCCCGCTTCAGAATCTGGGCGTCGCCGACCTCGGTATAACCGCCGACCTCGATGCGGCTGCCCGCATCGATCTGGGAGACGCCGAAGGCCATCACTTGGCGGCGCAGCTCGGGCTTCTCACGGGCGGTGAGGATCAGGCCGGTGTACGGCACCGCCAACCTTAGAATCGCGATCAACCGCTTGAAATCGTCATCGCTGACGAAGTGCGAGGCATCAAGCTCTGTCCCGGAGGCCGGGCGGAGCCTCGGGAAGCTGATGGTGTGCGGCCCCACGCCGAAGCGGTCGGACAAGAAGCGAGCATGGCTGACCAGGCCCAGGACCTCGAAGCGCCAGTCGTAGAGGCCGAACAGCGCCCCGATACCCACGTCGTCACACCCGGCCTCATACGCCCGGCTCAGGCCGTCCAGCCGCCAGAGATAGTCGCCCTTGGGCGTCCTCGGCGGATGCACCCGTGCGTAGGTGGCGTGGTGATAGCTCTCCATAAAAATCTGGTAGGTGCCGATGCCCGCGGCCTTGACCGTGCGGAACCCCTCGTGGTCGAGCGGGGCGGCGTTGATGTTGATCCTGCGAATCTCGCCGTGGCCCACCTTGGTCTCGTAGGCCGTCTGAACACAGCGGGCGATATATTCGGCGTTGTACTGGGGATGCTCGCCGAAGACCATGATCAACCGCTTGTGGCCAACCTTCTCCAACGCCTCAATCTGGGCCGTCAATTCTTCCGGCGTCAGGGTGCGTCGAATGGACTCGGGATTGCTGCTGCGGAAGGCGCAATACCGGCAGTCGTTGATGCACCGGCTGCCGACATAGAGCGGAGCAAAGAGCACGATGCGGTTGCCGTACACATCGCGTTTGAGTTGCCGGGCGGCCTCGAAGATGGCCTCGATCACGTCGGGGTCATCGGCCCGCAACAGAACGGCCGTCTCGGCGACGGTGAGGGCTTCTTTGTTCAGGCTCTTGGCGATGATTTCACGGGCTTGAGACGGGTCGCCGGGGCCGACCAATAAGGCTTCGAGAGCGGCGTCGTCAATAAAATCCTTCGCATCGTGCGCGGGTCGGTTGGCCGACAGGGGTGGCATCGCGTTCACATCCTTTCCGAGGTTAGCTGCGTGCGGCGGGCGGAGTCGCCCCGTCCGCGGCCCGGGGGGCGCCCCAACCGCGCCAGGCGCTGGTGGATACACCCGTGGCATTGTTCGGCGGTCTCCAGAACACAGACCTTGCCGGGGTAGATTTCGTACATCTGCCGATATTTAATCGGCGTGAGGTTTGGCATCAGCACGTTCGCCCCGCGTTGCAAGCCCAGCTCACGGCCTTCCGCGCGGTTCAATGTGGCCAGGGCGGTGGTGGCCGGGATATTCGCCAGGGGACAGGCCATCCGGGCCAGAGCGATCACCTTGTAAGCCATGGCCTCGGTCGGCGGGACCTGATCCGAGCCGCCGGGGGCAACCCCATGCAACGGTGTCTCGGGGTGAGCGATAAACGGGCCGCATCCGATCATATCCAGGTCCAGCTCGCGGAACAGGGCGATATCGCGGGCGAGCGATTCATAGGTCTGGCCGGGAATCCCGATCATCACCCCGCTGCCGATCTCGTAATCCAAGTCGCGGAGCACCTGCAACAGGCGAAGCCGGTTCGAGGGCGTTCCGGGCAACGACGGGTGGATACGTTCAAAAAGGGCCGGGTCCGAGGTCTCGAAACGCAGCAGATAGCGGTCGGCCCCGGCGGCCCGCCACGCCTCGAATTCCTCCGGCGAGCGCTCGCCCAGGCTGAGCGTGACCGCCAGCGGCGTCTCGCCCTTGATCTGCCG
>CAZBCO010000065.1:0-7476 GCA_964490295.1 uncultured Planctomycetota bacterium | reverse complement strand
CACGCCATTTCAACCTTGAAATCGGAGCGCTCACCAGCGAACGCGAGATCAACGCCCTGCGCCGCGAGGTCAATAAGCTGAGATAGGGTTACGCCTTGCAAGAAACCCGTGAAGGGACAAGCCTTCAGCCGATTTGAAAGGGCTTTGAACGAGCCTTTTCGTAGAGGGCCACGTATTCGGCGGCACTCCGCCCCCAGGACCAGTCCTGAGCCATTCCATTGGCCACCAGAGCACTCCAGGCCGCGCGGTCCGCATAGCCGGCCACGGCTCGACGCACCACCTCCAGCAGGGCATCGCCGGTGTAGTCATCGAACACAAATCCCGTGGCGAGATTCGCCCCCCGGCTGTAATCGACCACCGTGTCGGCCAACCCCCCGGCGGCGCGCACCACGGGCACGGTTCCATATTTCATGCTGTAAAGCTGGTTCAGACCGCAGGGTTCATAATGCGACGGCATCAGAAACATGTCACTGCCGGCCTCAATCTGGTGTGCCAGCTCGTTGCTGAAGGACAGGCGGACCGCCAGCTTGCGCGGGTACTTGAGAGTGGCCGCCTTGAGGAACTCCTGGTAGGCTTCGTCGCCGGTTCCCAGCACCACCATCTTCAGGTCCAAAGCCATCAGATCATCCATCGCATCCTGAAGAATATCAAAGCCCTTCTGCTTGGCGAGCCGTGAGATGATGCCCACCAGGGGGGCATCGCCCTCGGTGGGCAGCCCCATTTTTTTGAGGAGAGCGGCCTTGCAGGCCGCTTTGCCGCTCAGGTCGCCGGGCCCGTAAGGAGCAGGAATCAGCGGATCGTTCGCAGGGTCCCACTCGCTGTAATCCACGCCGTTAACCACACCAAACAAGTCCTTGGAGCGTTCCATCAGCACGCCTTCAAGGCCACACCCGAACTCCTCGGATTGGATTTCCTCCGCATAGCGACGGCTGACGGTGCTGAGCACATCGGCGAAAACCAGTCCCCCCTTCAAACAGTTCAACTTGCCGTAGAACTCCAGTTGATGCCAATTAAAGAGCGACCAGTCCAGCCCCGTCAACTCCATCTCAGCCTGGCGGAAGGTTCCCTGATATGCAAGGTTATGGATGGTGAAGAGGGTGCGGGCTCCGGAGACCGCGCGGTTCTGGGCATAGAGGGTTTTGAGATAGACCGGAATCAGGCCGGCCTGCCAATCGTTGGCGTGGATGATATCGGGCTGGATCCCAAGCACCTCGGCGGCTTCCAGCACGCCGCGGGCGAAGAACACAAACCGTTCGCAGTTGTCGCGGTAATCCCGATTGGTGCCGGGCAGCACATATAATCCGTCCCGATCATAGTACGCGGGGTTATCAAGCAAATACACTTTGACCTTGGAGCCGGGCAGATGACTCTGGAAGAGGTGCCCAGCCACGATCTGGCCATCCACCGGCACCGAGACCGACTTGCCGGTGTCGATCAACGGCTGGCTGCCCTCCCGGACGGCACGATACAAGGGCATCATCAAGGCAACCTCGTGGCCGAGTTCGGCGAGATGCTTGGGAAGTGCCCCGGCCACGTCGGCCAGGCCGCCGGTCTTGGCGAAGGGGACGATCTCAGGCGACACGTAGAGGATGTTCATCGCCACAATTCTCGCTGGGTAGGAATCAGAGCACCGCGTCCCGCAGGTATTCCGCCGCGACTTCCGGCGGCACCGGGTTGATATACAGCCCGGTGCCCCACTCAAAGCCGGCGACCTTGGTCAGCCTCGGGATAATCTCGATATGCCAGTGATAATGTTCCAGCCCCTGAGCCTCGGTGGTCGGGGGCGGGCCGAGCACGCCTCGGAACACCTCCGCATCGTGCGGGTGAAAGGGGGCCGAGTGTAGAATATAGTTGTAAGGCGGGTCTTCGAGGGTTCCCTCCAGCCGCCGTAAAGACGTCAACAGCACATCGCTCAACCGACGAATCTCATGGTCGGTAATCCGCTCAAACTGTGACTCGTGCCGCTTGGGAACTATCCAGGTCTCGAACGGAAACCGCGAGGCAAAGGGGGTGAAGGCCAGGAAGTCGGGATCGTCAATGACGACGCGAATCCCCTGCTGGCGTTCCTGCTCGACCATGTCGCAGAAGATGCACCGTCCGCGGAAATTGTAGAACTGAAGCGCCCCGGCCAGCTCGCGGCTGATCACGTTGGGCACCACGGGCATCACGATCAACTGCGAGTGGGTGTGTTCGAGCGAAGCCCCGGCGGTGGACCCGACATTTTTGAAGACGATGCCGAATTTGAAGCGGGGGTCCCCCATCAGGTCCTTCAGTCGGTCTTTATAGGCGGTAATCACTTCGGCGAAATGCGGCACGGATAACTTCGTCGGGCTGAGAATATGCTCCGGCGTTTCTATAATTACCTCGTGAGCGCCGATGCCCTGCATGCGGTCGTACATGCCCACGCCGCGTTTGTCCAGGTCGCCTTCGATCCGGAGCGCTGGAAACTTGTTGGGCACCACCCGCACGCGCCATCCGGGGCTGTTGCTGGCGGAATTGGGATCGCGGTAAGCGAGCACTTCCGGGGGCGTCTTGTCCTCGTGTCCCTCGTCAAACGGGCAGAAGCCGCCTCGGGCAACGGCCGGTTCGTGGTGAAAATCCGACGGGCGCGAAGAGCGCTCCGCCGCGATGATATTCCAGCGTCCCAGAATCGGGTCGCGTCGCAATTCAGGCATTCACGCCTCTCCAGCAATCCGGGGCCGCACACAAAATGCCACAAGCCGACGGGCTTGAACCCGCCCAGGCTCATCAAGCTGCGAGTCCGTATCGCGCCCGCAACCAACGGCATTGTACTTATTACTATTCTCGTTTTTCGGGCTGCTCAGTTCAAACACTAATTGCCGAAGAGCTGATTTGGCTCCGGTTTGGCCGCTTCAAGTTCCTACCATATTTGTAGCCCGTCTTCAGTAGTGTGAAGGGATGGCCCCAGGTGGTTACACCGCAAGGGGTTACGACCTAGCCTGGGGGAAAGCGACTCGGTTAGCTACCTCCGGCGTCGCCGCTACATGCAGATTGGCTCCGTCGTCATAAATAATTTTTCAAAGCATAACCTCCTGTCTTATATGAGCTTCTGGCCGCTTCTCGCTTTCTTGCGCAATCCTTCGCCACGCGTGGCACGCCCTTTGCTCTGCAATGGGTTGAACGATGTAGGCCAAGTGGAACCCGGTAGGAGGATCGCGGAATGTCAATCAGCGAGAAGGTAAAGAAGGGGGCCGTTGTCCTTACGCCGGATTCGGATATCACCTGGCAAAACCAACCTGAATTAAAGACTTCGCTGGACGAACTTTCCGCCGACGGCCGCCGCCATATCGTCATTGACCTCACCCACGTTCACGAGATTTCAGGTTACGGGCTGGGCCTGCTGGCCTCGCGGTGTGGCCAAATGCGGCGGCGCCGGGGGGACATCCGCCTGGCCAATGCCTCGGTGGACGTCCGGCGTCTGCTTCAAGTGACACACCTCAACGATTTGTTCGGCCTGTTCGACAGCGCAGAACACGCGGTGCAAAGCTTCACCATTATGGACCGGGGGGAAGAGCCGGTATCCGGCGAGGAGGATTGATCGTATGCATAAGCTCGGAGCGAGGAATGTGCTGAAACAGTTGATCGCGGCCTACCGCGAGGAATCGGCCCTGTACGCCGACCTGGAAAACACGGCGGCGGAGCAGAACGCGATTCTTCGCAACGGACGTGATCAGCAACGCCTGGACGCGCTGATGGATCAACAACGCGGCCTGGCCGAGCGGATCGAACGGATTGAAGCCGGTATCGCTCCGCTTCGTGAGCATTGGGATCAACTTCGAGACAGCGAGGCCTCGGAGGAAATGACCCAGTTGTCCGGCACCCTGGACAACGTGCTGGCCGGTGTCACCGAATGCATCCACCGCATCGTCACCATCGAAAAAGACACGGCGCAGGTGTTGTTGAACGACATGGTGCCGCAAGAGGCCTGACATGATCGCGGACCGCATTCTCATCGCCGATAATCACACCGAGGTGCTCCATCACCTCGGCAACGCTTTGGCCGGGCACAACTACGAAGTGGCCCTGGCAGCCGACGCCTCTGCGCTGGCTCGTTGCCTGACCGGACACGTCTGCGATATCGCCCTGATTGACGCCGACTTCAACGGCGACGGCATGGGCACCGCCCACCGCCTTCACTGCCGGAAGCCGGACCTGCCGTGCATCCTGATGGCGGAAGCCGACCGAGGCAAGGCCTGTACCCCCGAGCTGCTAGCCCACCACTATGCGCTCGTTCATAAACCGGTGGACCTCGGACGCCTGCTGGTGGCCATCGATCAGGCCGCGTCGATGAATCGCCTGCAGCGCGAGAACAAGACCCTTCGCCAACAATGGGAGGACGAAGAAGCTCCGGATGCCTGGGTTTCGCACAGCCCGTTGATGATCGATCTGCTCCGCCAGGCGGCGAAGGCTGCCGAGACCGAACATCCGATTATCCTGTGCGGCCCGGCCGGAACGGAAACGGACCTCATCGCCCTCTACGTTCACCGTTGCAGCTCCCGAAGCCGGCGCCCGTTCATCCGATTCCAATGCGGCCTCCATCCCCCGTGCGACCACGCGGACGCCCTGTTCGGCTGCGAGCACGTCTCGCCCACCGGCGAAGCCTGGCGCTCGCACGGGCTGGCCGACCTGGCCGCCGGGGGCACGCTCTTCATCGAAAACCTGACACGGCTTGCCACCGGAGCCCAGGCCCATCTGTTGCGCTTCATCGAAGAGGACAACGGCCAGGCGTCGGATGTGCGCCTCTTGTGCTCGGCACAGACTCGAACGGGAGAGCTGAGCCGCTTGGGCGGCATTCGCCGGGACCTCTTGTTCCGGCTGAACGCATTGGCCCTCAATGTGCCCCCTCTGGTCGAACGGCGCGGGGATATTCTGCCGCTGGCCCGGCGCTTCGCCGAGCGGTTTGCGCGGGCGTTATCCAAACCGGTGATCGACATCAGCGATGCCGCCGCTCACCTGCTGGAGGCCTACTCCTGGCCCGGCAATACCGAGGAATTACGTCACACCATCCAAATGGCGGTCTTCGGGGCACTCGGAAACATCATTGCCCCGGAAGACCTGCTGCGAGGCCCGGCACGGGCCGCTCTCCCCGGAGCGCTCAGCGGCGTCGCCGGGCCATCTCTCAACGACGTAGAGCGGCAGTGGATTCTGGCCACGCTGGAGGCCGTCGGGCAGAACAAGGCCGAGGCGGCTCAGCGGCTGGGCCTCTCTCTCAGTGCCCTCTGCGGCAAATTAGCTCGCTATCACGCCGAGGGGCTGCTGCCCTCCGGAGTTTTCAGGGAGGTTGTTCATGCTTGACCTTAAAGAGGTCTGGACCGAATACAGCCGGACACGCAACGGGGCGGTGCGCGAGCAGATCATTATGGACGCGATGCCGCTGGTCAAGTACGTGGTCGGCAAGTTCGCCGCGTCCGCTCCCGCCCATTGCGACCGGGAAGAGTTGATCCAATGCGGCATCTTCGGGCTGATCAACGCCATTGAGCGCTTCGACCCGGACAAAGGCGTGAAATTCGAGACCTATGCCATCCTTCGGATTCGCGGGGCCGTGATTGACGAACTGCGTTCGCGCGATTGGGTGCCCCGCTCCCATCGGCGGATGGCCCGCGAAGTCGAATTGGCCGCCAATGAAATCGAGACCCGAACCGGAGCCGCCCCCAACGTGAACGATTTAGCCGAAGCGATGAATCTCTCGACCGATGAAATGGAGCAGGCGCTGCGTCAGACCAACTTCGTCAGCTTTGTCTCTCTGGACGAGCAACAGGGCGGCCACACCGAAGGTTCGGGGGATGGCCAGATCCGCATGGGGGACCTGCTGGAAGACACCAACATCCGCCCGCCTTCATCGCGGCTTGAGCTCGAAGAGCGGGTCTGCGCCCTGGGCAAGGCGATCGAGGGCCTGCCGGAGCAGGAGCGCCTGGTCATCAGCCTCTACTATTACGAAGGCATAAGGCTGAAAGACATCGGCGAGCTTTTCGGGGTCTCCGAATCCCGCGTCTCGCAAATTCACGGCCGCGCCCTGGTGCTGCTCAAACTGCAAATGGAAACGCTGCTCGGCTCCTGAACTCCGCGACAATCACCATAAACTCCCCGAACAACAGCTAAGGTTCCTCGATTCCCCGCCGATAACCAGCGTGCGGAGAGGAGCGTGACGACAAGACATCAGGGCGGCCGATGGCGGCCTTAAGAACAGGACCATAAGCATTGAACACAGACATCGACTCTCTGCGCTCCGAAGGTGCCCGTCAAGCCCGAATTCTTCTGGCTCGTCGCCGTATTGAAAGCGGGTATTACCTCTCCCACAAGGTCGCCACCGCGACGGCTCGCAAGATGCTGGAAGCCGCCCAGGCCCCGATATCCCCCAGGGCGTCCGAACCGCGTTGACCGCCCTGCCCCGCTGCCGCTTTTCATTCCTCCAACAGCCGAATTGCACCGTCAGGCGCCAGCAGCACAGAACGCGGAACCGGCTTGATGAAATGCTGCCGCAGGCTATAGGTGTACGCCCCCTGGGTGGGCACCAGAAGCACATCGCCCGGTTGTATATCCTGCCCGTGATAGGCATAGCCCCAGACATCGTGCGGCGTGCAAAGCGAGCCGAGCACATAACAGGGCCGCTCCGTCAAAGCCGGGCGGGACAGGTTGATTACCGGGCAATAATCGCTCTCGAAGCGTTCCCAACCGATAGCATGGGTCGCGCCGTCGGTGATCGCGATATCCTCTCCCTTACGCTCCAACACCGTGAGCAGCAGGTGCATCGCGTCGTTGACGATCCAGCGCCCCGGCTCGGCACAAACCCGGCACCGGACGTGCGGGAAGATCGCGGAGCGTACCGCCTCGCCGATCTGGCGAGCAAACTCCGCAATCGGCAATGCGGGGTTGCGATAGCGCTTGGGGGACGGAACCGAACCGGGCTGGATGGCCTCTTGCAGCTTCCCTTCCGGCGTGGCGTTCGAGAGCAGCCACTCGCCCTGGGGGGGCCAGAATCCGCCGCCGATATCCAGGAACTCTATTGCCACCGAATGCTCCGGACGCATCTCCGCCAGCGTCGCCCCCAGGCGCCGAATCAAACGCACCTGAACCGCAGGGTCCATGTTCCAACTGGTGTGAAACTGAATCCCGCACAACCTGACGTGGGGGCATTGGCTTGCTACATCAAAAAAACGAGGCACGTCGGCAAAGGGAACACCGAACTTGCGCCATAACCCGCGCTCATCAACCGTCAGCCGCACTCCGGCGCGCATGGTCCGCTTGGCCTCCGCCGCCAGCGACTCGACCCGCTCCAGCTCTCGGAAGCTGTCTATCAGCAGCGTCACACGGTCGTTTGCGGAAAGAGCCAGTTGCAGTTCGTCGTCCGTCTTGGCTGGGCCGCTGAAGACGATGTCGTCCGCACCGGCATCCAGAGCCAACCGGAGCTCCAGCCCGCTCGACACGTCCAGCCCCAGCCCGGCCCGTACCACACAG
>CAZBCO010000064.1:0-12284 GCA_964490295.1 uncultured Planctomycetota bacterium | reverse complement strand
TGCTTTCTACATACCGCTTGCCCAGATAATACACCGGAATATCACTGGTGCCGGTGGGGCGTTCGCCATCGCTCATCCGCTCGGTTTTATTCAGGGCGTAGAGTCTGGCCCGGTGCATCGTGTCTTGCCAGAGCCAGGGCCAGCCGGCGAAGAACGTTCCGCCGCCCACCACCAGCAGGAGCAGGAGCGGGAGCAGGGCCTTCCGCCGCCAGACAACCAACGCCCAAGGCACCAGAACGATCGGCAGAAATACGGCATTGAGCTTGGTCAGCAACGCAATGCCCCAGAGAATCCCGGCGAGCACCGCAAGCCCCCAGCGAACCTTGTGACCGCTTCGCGTGGCACATACGACCGAGCCAAAGCACATCGTTGCCGTCAGGCAGGCCAGCGCCACGGGGAGGTCCAATGCGGCGAGGTGCCCGTGCCCGAAGAGGCGCGGCATCAGCACCGTCACCAGTGCGGCCAAAACGCCCGCGAGCAGGCCGTAGTGTGCGGCAACGAACCAGCCCACCAGCCCGACCAACAGCGTAAACATCGCCGCCGCGGCCAACCGTGCGGCCAGAAAGGGGTCCAGGTTAAGTCGCTCCGCCGCGTGAGCGGCCAGCCCATAGACCAGCTTCGCCGCCGGCGGATGTTCATTGTTCAGCCGCCAATAGCGGTCGATGCCTTCCCCGCGAACCGACGCGGCGGATAGCGTTCGGAACCAGTGAACATATTGATACCCCGACGCGACATAAGCAGGTTCGTCCCAGGTAATGCCGGGTTCAAGCCCCGCGAGAGCGCTCAGCCCGAATACTGCGGCCAGACCGGCCAGCAGAAGAATTCGGCATCTTGCGGGCGACCGTTCCAACGCAGCCCTCCCCTACCCGCCGGTTTCCGCTTCCAGAAGCGCCTCAGCCATGCGCAGATGGTCCGGCGTGGTAATCTTGAAGTTATCATAGCTGCCGCGAACCAGCTTGACGGGAACGCCGAGCCGCTCGACCAGTTGGGCGTCGTCGGTGCATTCAAAGCCGTCCTGCTGGGCCGCGAGGAACGCCCGGCTGAGAATATCGCGGCGGAAGACTTGCGGCGTCTGCGCCCCCCACAGAGCTTCGCGGGGCACCGTCTCGGTGGTCACGTCGCCCTCAACTCGCTTGATGGTGTCGGGCACAGGCATGCCGACGACCGCCGCACCGAACTCGGCCGCGGCAGCAATGGATTGCTCGATGGCCTGACGAGGCACAAACGGGCGAACGGCGTCGTGAATCAATACCACATCAACTTCCGGATGCAGCACCGCAAGCCCCTCGGCCACAGAGTCCTGACGCCGGACTCCGCCTGCGATCAATGCCGTGGCCCCGAACTCCTTGAGTTGCAGCCAATGGTCGGACCGAACGGCCGGCAGATCCTGCTTGTGAACCACGATGATCACCTGCTCCAAGCCGGTCAGGCCCTGAAAGCGGCGAAGGGTATGGCAGATAATCGGCAGGCCGTGGAGTTCAATCAGCGGCTTGCGGATCGCACCGCCCATCCGGGTCCCGTTGCCGGCGGCCGGGAGAATCAGGGCGAGCCTAGGGGGCATTGACACGGGGTTCATGTGCTTGAGGTTCCGCCGGTCGAGGGTTCGGAGCTTTCAAGACGAGCAAAGACCATGCGCCCGGAGGAGGTCTGGAGCAAGCGGGTGACCTCCACACTGACGACCGAGCCGATCAAGTCCTTGCCGTCCTCGACCCCCACCATGGTGCCGTCATCCATGAAGCCGACCGCCTGGCCCTTGGATTCGCCCGGACGATTCAATTCGATCTCCAGCATCTCGCCGGGCAACACCGCCGGACGAACGGCGGCGGCAATCTGGTTGATATTCACCACCTTGACGCCCTGCACATTGGCGATCTTGTTCAGGTTCATGTCGGTGGTCAAAATGCGGGCACCGATGATCTCGGCCAACTTGATCAGTTGTGTATCCACGTCGGGAGCACCCGGAACCCGCCCCTCATCGATCTGGACCGTGATTCCCGGGTTTTTGCGCAACCGGTTAAGCATGTCGATGCCGCGCCGCCCGCGCCCGCGCTTCAGTTTGTCGTGCGAATCCGCCAGGGTGTGCAGCTCGCGGAGCACGAACTTGGGAACCACCAGCGGGCCTTCGATCAGCTTGGCATCGCACAACCCGCCCAAACGTCCGTCGATGATGGCACTGGTGTCGACCAGAAACGCCGAAGCTCCGCGCTGCTCGCGGCGGAACTCGACATAGGGGATAATGAAGTTGAAGCGGTCACGGTTCTTGTGAACCAGCAGGACAAACAGGTAGGCAAACACGGTGGAGAGAAGCACCTTGAGCACCCGAGCGTATTCATCCATTGCCGCCCCACCGCCGCCGCCCTTCATCATCGGCTCCATCACCAACAGCAGCAGAAAATAGGCCAGATGGGCCACCACAATGCCGATCATCCCGCCAAACACCACCACCGAGATGTTGATCGCCCCGGCGAATACCTCCGCTGAAAAGACCAACAGGAACAGGGCAATTGCCCAGATCATCGAAAGCCAGGGGTCCAAGCCGAAGGGAGGGTCTTTCAAAGCGGGGGCAAACCCCGGAATGGCGTAACCGATGCCTGCGGTCACCAGGAGGAAAAAGGCTCGCAAGGCCCAGGTGCGCCAGAGAAAGCCCTCCTCGCGCAGCTCCTTAACAACGGCCAGTATACCGGCACCGAAAATGACCAGGCCGGACAGGATGAGAAAAATCCAATGTTCAACGTCCATCGATACCCCCTAAAGAAAGAGTTCCTTGCGGTTCAGTGCAGCCGGCCATCACGCCATCACCCCCTGCGGATGCTGACGGCAAGCTGCGGGTTCCGTATCACGCCCCTTATCTTAGCGTCTGCCGGCCTCTCGTCAAGGGCTTCGACGCCCGGAGAACAGGCTCCGCCACCGGGTCAGACCCGCTCGAAGGGATAGAAGAGGCGCTTGTACTCCTCCTGAGCGAAGCGGTCGGTCATTCCGGCGATATAGTCGCAGACCACGCGATACTGGGCGTCTTCGGCGCTTCTTCCGCCGGCCACCTCACCGCCGATCTGCGCCTGACACGGCGGCGGAAGTTGGTCCGGTCGGGTGACGTATTCGCGGAACATCTCCGTCAGGAAGCGGTGGGCCTTGGTGGCCATTCTCTGAACCCGGTAGTGGCGGTAGAGGTTCTCAAACAGGAACTGTTCGAGTTCCTGTTTCTTCGGACGGATCGCGTCGCTGAAGCCGATCAACTTGGCCGGGCAGGCCCGCACGTCGTCCGTGCTCCGCACCCCCTGCTCCGCAATCTGGCGGACACTATTTTCCAACAGGTCCGAGACCAGGCGGTTGATCAGAAAGGTGACCACCTGGTGGGGCAACGGCGGATGGGGCAGGCCGCGGAAGGCCTCGTTGGCCCGTTCCACCGCCTCGCGCCACAGGGCGACCTCTTGCAGTTGTTCGGGCGTGATGATTCCGGCGAGCAGGCCGTCTTCAACGTCGTGGTTGTCATAGGCGATTTCATCGGCGGCATCGACCACCTGCCCCTCCAGCAGCGGCATGCCGCCGGGGCCTAGTGCTCCGGGAGGCGGGTTGTCGTGTCGCGTCACGTGCTTCGAGATGCACTCGCGCACCTCGTGCGTCAGGTTCAATCCGGGGAAGCCCGGATAGCGGCGCTCAAGCCAATCGACGATGCGCAGGCCGTGGGTATTGTGCTCAAACCCTCCGTGGCCGGCCATCAGCTCACGAAGGGCGTCCTCGCCGGAGTGCCCGAAGGGCGTGTGCCCCATGTCGTGGGCCAGGGCGACGGCTTCGGTCAGGTCTTCGTTGAGCCGCAGAGAGCGAGCAATACCGCGCGCGATCTGGGCAACCTCCAGCGTATGCGTGAGGCGCGTCCGGTAATTATCGCCCTCGTGGTTGACGAACACCTGGGTCTTGTATTCCAGTCGGCGGAAGGCGGTGGAGTGGACGATACGGTCGCGATCCCGCTGATAGATCCCGCGGTAGGCCCCTCGGTAGTTGGCCTCGGCCTCATCGTGGGCGCGGCCCCGCGAATGCTTGGCCTTCATCGCATAGGGGGCCAGCAGTTGGTCTTCGAGCCGTGCGATGGCCTCGCGCGAAAAGATGTCGCCGTGGGTACTGTCAGAATCAGGAGCACTCATCGGGGGCGGTCTTTCCTTCGAAATGCCGAACGAGGGCGCACCATGCCTCATCCAGCGATTGGCTGATCACTTTGGTCTCGGCCACGGTGCTCACAAAATTGGTGTCTCCGGTCCACCGGGGCAGGATATGGACATGCATGTGGCCGGGGACGCCCGCTCCGGCGGAGGCCCCCAGATTGATGCCGATGTTGAAGCCGTGGGGGTAGAAGGCCGCCTTGAGCGCCGCCTGCACCTCGATGAGCATCTGCATCATCTCCGACCGCTCCTCCTCGGTCAACTCCGGCAGGTCCGCCTTGTGGGCGTAGGGGGCGACCATCACGTGGCCGTTGTTGTACGGAAAGCGATTGAGGATGGCAAAAACGTGGCGGCCACGGGCCACGACCAGCCGCTGGCGGTCGTTGGCCGGGTCGTCCTCGGCAGCCGCGCAAAGAAAGCAGGTGGCCTCCTTATCGGCGTTCGACACGTATCCGATTCGCCAGGGTGCCCAGAGCCGGTCCATAAGTTCTCCCGCAAAAGCTTAATGACAGGTCGCGCAGTGGCCGCCGGCGCACGACGCGCAGCGAGCCGAACCGCTCCGCCGCCCTCCCCCAGCGGCAAACGCAGAGAACCGCCGCGTAAGCCGTTTGCTGCCGCACTGAGGACATGTCGGGCTGGTTGAAGGGCTGCGTACCAGAATGTCGCAAGCACAACCGCACTGCTTGCATGTGAACTCGAAAATCGGCATCCTGTCGCAACCCAGCGGAGGTGGGTGAATTCAGCGGAACTGGAGCGGGCAAAGGGGTTCGAACCCTCGACCTACAGCTTGGGAAGCTGTCGCTCTACCAATTGAGCTATGCCCGCAATCGGCCTGCCGCAGCAGACCATCAACTTATAGTATTATAGCCCGGTGCACCCTTCTGTCAAGACGCATCACCGCCTACTTGGAACGATGCTCCGTCACCGTCCAGCCGCGGTCGGCCTTCCGGAACGAGAATTCCCAGAGGGGCTTCAGGCCGTAGCCGACATCCTGATCCGCGACGCGCACGTCGGCCGTCGCGGAATCCTCACGGACGCTCAACGATTCAAAGTGATCGACCTTCATCCCCATGGAATTAGCCCGGAAATACTGAGCTATCGCCTCGGCGAACGGAGCCGCCTGCTCGGGCGACGGAGCCTCACGGTCTCCGCCACATCCGCCCGCGTAAACGGCCAGCATCACCGTCACCACACACATCACAGATCGCATCGGTGCCCCTCCGATAAGGCCCCTTCATTTTACTCCACGGCATCGGGTCGTCAACCGCTCGCCCGGAAAGCACCTCCCCCGGCTCAAGAAAACAGCAGCTTCAGCGCGGCGATGCCGGCCAGAATCTTGACCGATACCGCGAAGCCCCGTTGCGGAATTCGCCGCAGGATGAACACCCCGCATAACGCTCCGACGACTACCGCCGGCAACAGGGCGAGGTTGGTGAGGAAGGAGGCCAGGGTGATGTTGCCCAAGTCGATCTGAAACGGGACCTTGATGCAGTTGAGCACCAGAAAATACCACGCGGACGTGCCGATAAAGCGATGCTTGTCGAACCGCATGGCGAGGAAGTAAAGCATGATCAGCGGCCCGGCGGCATTGGCCAGCATGGTGGTCACCCCGGCCACCACCCCCACAGCCATAGCGAGACCCCAATGGTCGGGCACCGTGATGCGTTGCTTGCGCGTGTTGTTCCACAGGTCGAGGCCCAGCAGCGTGATCACAATCAGGCCCAGCAGCGGGCGCAACTGGCCGGGCGTAATCCGGTCGAGCCAGAAGTAGCCGATGAGGATGCCGACCAGTGCGGGCGGCATCAGGCGGATCAGATGCTTCCATTCGGCGTGACGCCGATAGTAGGCCACTGCGAAGATATCCGCCATCACCAAGAGCGGCAGCACAAACCCGACCGACTGCTTGACGTCCATCACCGAGGCAATCAGCACAATGCCGACCATCCCAATGCCGGGGACGCCCGTCTTGGTGATGCCGAACACCAGCGCTGCCAGCGCGGCGAACGTCCATTGTATCGAAGTCAACTCAAGCATAATGTCTCCGTCACATTGATTCAGCGGGGCATAAGCGTACCTGTGACCTCGTCCAAAGTCAAATAGTTGCGATAAAAGTCGGGTTTAGAGTTTGACATATGGTCAAAGCTGGTTAAAATCCCCAATAGTAGTAAATACACGAAACAGGCAGTTGGGTTCAAGAACCGGCCAATTACGTGGATAAGGAGTGACGAGATGCGATTTGTGCCGCGAGACGATTACTATGTGAATATGTGGAACTTCTTCCAACCGTTTTACGACACACCGGAAAAGGCGAAGAAGGCCATTCGGCGCTTCCGTGAGCTGGGCTGCAACGCGGGGACAATGATGGCCCCGATGGTGGACCACGAGGCTTACCTCAAATCGCTTGAGTCCTATAAACTCACGTTCAACGGGAAACTCCCGAACGTGGGCTCCTTCCCCTTCAAGGAGAACCAGTTCCCCTTCTACGTGATGAACGTTCTGCGCCCGATCTACTGGGAATGGAATGACGCGAAGCCGAAGTTCCGCGAGATGTACCGCCAGTTCAATGAAAAGCGCGACCGCAAGACGTTTGTCCGCGTCCCGTGCGTCAACAATCCCAAGGTCATCGAGGCGATGGACGGTTACACGCAGCGCATTATGGAGGTCCTCGCTCAAGACGACGTCCTGGACATGGCCACCTATTATGACCTGCGCGACGAACCGACCATGACCAGTTTCGTTCTCGCCTGCGATACGTGCTTCTGTGAACATTGCATGGCGCTGCTGCGGAAAAAACTGCAAGAGATGTACGGCGACCTGGCCGGCCTCAATCAAGCGTGGGACACCTCCTTCAAGTCGTGGGACGAGGTCGAACCGCTGACCAGCCAGGAGATGCTGGAACGGCGCGAGGCGGGTCACTACAACTTCGCTCCCTGGGCCGACCACCGCGACTTCCAGAACGACACCTTCCTCCGCACCCTGAAGCGCGGGGCTGAGGTCATCAAGCAGACCCATCCCGACGCGGTGGTGGGCATTGCCGGAACCCAGTGCCCCAGCGTGTTCGGCGGTTATGACTTCTCGAAGCTCGGCCCGGCGATGGACTGGTTCGAACCGTACGACTTCGGCTGCTCGCTCGACCTGTGGCACTCGTTCCGTCGCGACCAGAGTGTGCCGATTATCTCGACCAGCTTCTGGGCGCCGGACCGTGCCGAGATGCTGATGGCACGGCTGTGGACCTACCTCTACCAGGCGGGTGGCTACAGCGGCACCATCATCTGGAACAGTAACGTGCTGTTTGACCCGAAGACCGAAGACGTGAAGCCGCTGCCCGGCACGCCGGGCTACGGCAAGGTGCTCGCCGAGCTGCGCGGCGGCGTGCCCAAGCTGCTGCAACGCAGCAAGGAGCAAAGTTCGCCGGTCGCCGTCCACTATTCGCACGCCAGCGTCAACGCCGACTTCAGCTTGGCCTGCCCCGCACGCTGGCAGTCGGTCGCAGCCTGGCAGGACGAGAGTGGCGACATCTACCCGACCCGTGACGCCTGGTTCGCCATTCTCGAAGACCTCGGCCTGCGTCCGGTGTTCGTCTCCGCAAAGCAGATCGAAGACGGCGAACTGGAGAAAGGCCAGTTCAAGCTGCTGGTGATGCCGCGTTCGGTCGCCGTCAGCGACAAGGAAGCGGCGGCCATGAAGCAGTTTGTCAAAAACGGTGGCGTTCTCGCGGCCGATAGCTTCCCAGGCCGTATGGATGAGCACTGCCGCGACCGCGAGGTCGGTTGTCTCGATGACGTCTTCGGTATCAAGCGGCTGGATCGCGACAACTATTTCTGCACCACCGACGACCTGAACTGGTACCGCGACTGGGCTGCGAAAGAATTCAGCGGACGTCGCCGCTTTCACGCGGGACATGTCGAGAACCTCATCCAGGCGAAAAAGGGCACCGTCCAGATGGGCCGCACCGAGACGGCGGACAGCCCCATCGGCATCGTCAATACCTTCGGCAAGGGCCAGGCCGTGCTGTTCAACGCCACCCCGCAAGGTTATATGGAAGGCCGTTCGCGCGGTCTCGGCAAAACGATGCGCGATTTCTTTGGCCAGTGCCTGGCGATGGCCAAGGTCAAGCCCGAACTCACCATCACCAAGCCGGGCGGCCACAACCCCCTACCCGGCCTCGGCGTCTTCCCCTTCCGTCACGGCGGCAACCGATATTTCGGCGTCGCCCCCGACCTGCACATCACGCAGGATGTCCTGGGCGAGATGCGGATGGATGCCCAAGGCGGCAAGGGAAACGTGACCGTTACCTTCCCGGTCTCCGGCCACCTTTACGACGTACGCAAAGGCCAATACCTGGGCAAGGGCAACCAGGCCAACGTCAGCTTGTCGCAGTTTGACGCCCCCCTGTTCGCGATAATGAAGAGCAAGGCCCGGTCCCTGTCGCTCAAATTCGACGGCACGAAGGCCACCGCCAAGCTCGCCGTTACCGACGGCAAGCCGGGTGAGCGTGTCTTCCGGTTCGACCTGTTGACCAAGGGCGGCAAACAGGTCACCGATGGCGGAGCGAATGTCGTCGCCCGCAACGGCCAGGCCGTCTGGACTCCGGAAGCCAAGCTGCCGAAGAACGGTAAGCTGGTCTGCCGGGACGTGGCCACCGGCGTCAGCGCCGAGGTCGCCCTGTAAGGTAAGCCAAAGCGATTCGATATCCACACACAGGGGCGTTCTTCGGAACGCCCCTGTGTGCGCCCTGCCTTTTATTGGGCTTGTCCGAAGCCCATCTTGGGGTACAATAAGATAAGGAAGACGCTTATCAGGAGGAAATCGATGTTCCATCGCGGCCGCGCCGTGCGTCGTATAACCATGTTGACCGCCATTTTGCTACTCGTTGGGCCGATGGCATTGGCCCAACAGCACACTTGGACGGATGTCGAACGCGTTATCGCCGTCGGCGATATTCACGGCGACGGCGAACGGCTGGAAGCGATCCTTCTGGAAGCCAAAGTAATCGACAAAGACCGGAACTGGATCGCAGACAAGGCACACCTCGTCCAAGTCGGCGACCTGTTCGGACGGGGCCCCAACTCACGCGGAGCGATGGACCTGCTGATCAAACTGGAGAAGCAGGCCGAGAAGGCCGGGGGCCGCGTCCACGTCCTGATCGGCAACCACGAGGCGATGGTGCTGGGCGGCGATTGGCATTACATTCCCGACGAGGAGATCGAGGCCTTCGGCGGGCGCAAGGCGTTCGCCGCCGCGGTTGGCCCTGAAGGACGCTACGGACGTTGGATTCGCGGCCTGAACGCCGTGGTCAAGATCAACAACCTCTTGTTTCTGCACGGCGGCTTGGATGCGAAACACGGAGCAATGTCGCTCGACGACTTGAACAACGGCGTGCGAAAACATCTGGCCGGAAAGGCAGACGGCAACAGACTCGCCTCCAATCCACGCGGCCCGCTCTGGTATCGCGGCAACGCCTTCTCATCCGGTGAAGCGTTGGAGCGCGATTGGGCGGCTATCTCCAAAACCCACGGAGTCAATCACATCATCATCGGCCATACCGTCTCTATGGGCCGAATCAAGCCCCGGGCCGGCGGTCGCGTGTTGATGATCGATATCGGAATCAGCAGCTACTACGACAAGTACGGCGGAGCTGCCGGCTGCCTGGTGGTCGACAAAGGCGAGTTCCGTGCGGTCTACGTCGGCGGAAAGTCCCATCAATTCACCATACCAACCACACGCCAAAACAAAAAGGGCGCAGAATAGCTCCCTCAGCCGTTCGTCGCCGCCCCCATATAAAACGCCTCGTCCTCCCCCTTGCAGCCCAAGCCATCGCTCATGAATACCATCGCGCCCGCAAACTAAAACAAGCACCGTGCTCAGCCGCCCGTTATAATTGTTTCAGGTGCCTGTGGACCCGATTCGATTGGCGCGAGGATAAGAAGGAGGTCTGCCATGCCGACGACCGAGGTTTCCCCGGATATCATGGCGAAGATTCTACTGAGTGCAGCCGTGCTCGGAGGTACGGCCCTGTGCTTCTTCGGATTGCGGCTTTTCAAGATTACATTCGCCCTCGCCGGCCTGGCAGCCGGGGCACTGGTGGGCGCCTATTTCGGCTGGACCTTCTCGGCGTCGCCGGAGGCCGTGGCTGCGGTGCGAACCTACCCGGACATTTTGGATGCGATCTGGAACACGGACGCGAAGACGGTGATCTATGTCTGGGCGGCGGCGGGCGGCATCGCCGGGGGCATGCTGTCCCTGTTCCTCCAGCAGGTGGGCGTCTTTGTGCTGGGGGCCTGGCTGGGCGGGTTGGCCGCGTCCGTCACCATGGCCAATGCCACGACCGAATCCTACTGGATGGTGATGGCCATTCTCGGGTTAATCGGCGGCGTTCTGGCCCTGGTATTGCGTCAGTTGATTATTGTACTCTCCACCGGATTCAACGGGGCGACGGCCCTGATGTTCGGGGTGTATTCCTTGCTCAAAGATGTGACCCCACAGCAAGCCCTCGTCGAGTTGCGCCGGTTCGGTAACGATGCCTGGGTGATGCTGGGCTGTTCGGCCATTTTAGGCTTTGTCGGTTGCTATGTTCAGTTCTCGACCGCCCCTAAAAAGAAAAAGAGCTTGGACGAAGGCAAAAAGAGCAAGAAGTCCAGCTCGGACTGATCTTGGCCACCCGCCTCAGCGCAGCTTGTCCACGTCGTAGTACAGGAAGCGCGCCCGCTCCGGGTTCCCGAAATCCCGCTTGACCAGAATGACCAGCGTCCGCCACAGCGTGGGCCAGATCGGCAGCAAGCTCATCTTTCTGGTGCAGACGGACACCCGCGATTGCAGATTGCGGATTTGTCGCCCACTGGCGAGCGCGTCGTGACGCATACGGAACGAGAGGTCCACGTCCTCGGCGATATACATCGCCTCGTTCCATCCGCCCAGCCGGTCAAAATCCTCTTTGCGCAGATAGTACAACACAAACCCGACGCCCCACAGCCGACAGAATAGGCGGAAGAACCCGATGAACAGCGCGACGACCAACGACCAGCGTTCGGGCCGGAAGCCCGCTCCCCCGCCGTAGATGCCGGGATCGGACAGGTTGGAGACAATTTCGAGAAAGGTATCCTCCGGGAGAATACTCCGGTCGGCGTCCACGAACGCGATGATTTCGCCGCGCGCCTCGCGGGCGCCCGCGTTGCGCACCGCGGCGATCTGGTGCTTATCAAAGCCAACCACCCGGCAACCAAACGACGCGGCGATCTCCGCCGTCCGGTCGGTGGAGGCGTTGTCCACCACAATCACCTCCATCGATTCGCCGGTCGTTTCCTCAAACCGCCGCCGGGCCTGCGCCACCGACTCCAGCGTCGGCCGGATGTATTTCTCCTCGTTATACGCGGGAATCACCAAGGACAGCTTGGGAATCACCCCGCACGGCGATTCGGCCACCCGACTTTGCGGCCCTGACGACACGGCTTACTCCTCATCCGAACTTCCGGCTATCCCTTCCGATGCCCCTTCAGGGGCCTCGGCGGTGGACACTATGATATCACAAGTGCCGTGCGAAAATGAAGCCGAATGACTATTTTCGACGAAAGGCGCTGCTTGACAGGGAGTGGAGCGGGCCTATAATCGGCCCAACGCTTGCGGCTTGGTGCCCAAGCCCAAGAAACCTGTCTATTCTTCCATTTCGGCGAAAGGGTCAAAGCGATGAGAATTATCATGGTCAAGGACAAAGAGGCGATGGGCAAGCGCGCGGCGGACATGGTGCAGGACGAGATGGCTCGGCACCCCAACCCGGTGATCGGTCTGGCCACCGGCAGCACCCCGCTCCCGCTCTACCAGGAACTGGCTCGGCGTTGCAAGGAAGAGGGGCTGGACTTCTCGACCAGCATCACGTTCAACCTTGATGAATACGTCGGCCTGGACCCGTCGCACGACCAGAGCTACCGCTATTTCATGAACAAGAACCTCTTTGATCATATCAACATCGTCAAGAGAAACACGCACGTGCCCGACGGAATGGCCGAGGATATTGAGGCCTTCTGCGATGAGTATGAGCGGATGATCGACGACTGTGGCGGCATCGACCTGCAAGTGCTGGGCATCGGCAGCAACGGGCATATCGGGTTCAATGAGCCAGGCTCGTCGATCGGC
>CAZBCO010000063.1:0-3118 GCA_964490295.1 uncultured Planctomycetota bacterium | reverse complement strand
CGACCTACCAGGCCTTCAGCCCGGAACGGCGTCGTGTTGCGTTGCGGAACGACGCCTGCTGGGCCAACCACCCGCCCGTTGTTTATCGTGGTAAGTTGCTGGTTGCCGCGCAGGACAGCGACCACTTGATTGGCCTTGACCTCCGCGACGGCTCGTTGTTGTGGGCCGCGCCGCGGCTGGGAGGGCGATACCTGTTCGGCGCCGACGGGGGAATGATCCGGGCCGCCGGATCAAAACTGGTGACCGTCGATGTGGAGACCGGGCGCGTGGTGTCCGCGTTGCCGATGCCTGGCGAGACGGTTGCTCGTCCGGCGATTTCGGAGGCCAACCTCTGGCTGCCCACCGCACAAAACCTTCTCGCCGTTGACCGGAAGACCGGCTTGCCGGCGATGCGATACCGAGTGGACCATCCCGGCGAGTCAGGCAACCTGGTGCTGGCTGATGGGCTGTTGCTGTGGGCCTCTCCCTACCAACTGCACGCCTTCCAGGAGCTTTCATCCGCCCGGCCGGCCGGGGCTGCGGGCATGTTTGCGGCGGCCGAGCGGATGGATCGAACCGGCGACACCGCCAGGGCGCTGCGCGAGTATAAACTGGCCCTCTACGCTCTGGATGCCGCGCCACAGGCGGAGCGGGGATTGCACCCTCGGATTCTCGCCGCGATTGCCAATACGCAGGTTCGCCTCGGCGAAGAGCGGGTCGCGGCGGGGCAATTCGAGGAGGCGATTCGGGCGCTGTCCCTGGCTCGAAACTATGCTTCCAAGCCTGCCGACGCAGCTCGCATCACCGGCTCCATTGCCGAGTGCTACGAGCATCTCAAAAACTGGGAAGCCGCGGTGCATGCCTGGCAGGCGTTGCTGGAGCATTACGGCGACGCCCCGGTGACGCTCCGGGAAGGCGTGGCGCTTCCGGGACGTCACGTGGCGCGGTTCCGCATCGACCGCATTCTCGCCGCCCAGGGACGCGACACTTATCGGCTGTTCGAAGGCCGCGCCCAACAGAAGCTGGCGCTGGCCCGCGAGAACCAGGTGCCGGAAGCGTTTCAGGCGATGCTCGACCGTTATCCCAACAGCCAACACGCCGAGGCGGCCCGCAAGGAACTGGCCATGATGAAGGCCGGGCGTGAGTCGTTGACGCGCGTCTGGTTCACCGCCTACGACAGCTCGCGCTCCACGCCGATGGTGCTCGCCGAAGCCTCGGAAGGAGGCGAAGGGGAAGCTCCCTTGGTCTTCATCGCCACGCGCGACGGTGGGAACCGTCACGGATTGTTATGGGATGCCATCGAAGGTCGTCGCCTCCGCGACGGCCAGGTCCTCTGGCGCACACCGGTCGATAATATGATGGCCGAGGCGGTGCGCGACAAGCACGTCCTCGTGTTAAGAGGCTATACCCATCTGGTCGCTTTGGACACCCGCAGTGGTGAACAACTCTGGAAAACCGAGGACGCCCTTGCCAACGCTCCGGGAGCAGGGGCCGGAATGGGCTGGACGGCCGACCTGCACCGTATCACCGACCTGACCGTTGGCGGGGGCCGAGCCTTTGTGACCGTCGCATCGAAGCGACTTCTCGCACTCAACTTGAAAGACGGGAAAACGCTTTGGAGCAAGACGCTGGACGACAACGCGCAGCCCGGCTCGCTCCGGATTGCCGGACGACGGGTGGTGGTGTGCATCGAAGCCCCCGCGAAGGCTCTGTGGTTTGATGCAGCGACCGGCGAGGCGGCGGATACCCACGTTTTCAAGCGAGCCGATAACCGGCTGACCGATCGCCCCGCCTATCAGCCTGAAAACGCGCGCCTCGGCGTGGTGGTCGGAGACCGCCAGGTGCGCAACCTCGACCTGAACACCGGCAAGGAACTCTGGGCTGTTGAGATGCCGTTTTCAGTCGGGCGCGTCTCGGCGTTACCCGACGAGTCACGCCTCGTCGTCTTCCCCGACCGGTGGTCGTTCGGAGGCAAAGTGCAATGCCTCGATGCGACGACCGGCAAGACACTATGGGCGGAACCTCCCAAGGCCCAGGATCCGGAGACCGTGTTCGTCAGGGACGACTTGATAATCAGCTCCCGGCGCGAGATGTTCACCGATACCGTGACGGCACAGAAGACGGTCGACGGCTCGGTGTTTTGGGAGCGCTCATTACGCGCCCGTCCGGGTATCGACAGGGTGCTTGGGGCCGGGCCGAGGCTGGCGGCGTTTGGCTCCAACATCGAGCACGGCCAATGGATTGGTGCGGTGCAACTCCTGCGGGCCGCCGACGGGAAGGCTCTGGGGAGCTTGCGACGGCCCGGAGCCGGATTGGCGAGCGTGGCTGAGCTGGGCGAGACGCTGGTCCTGGGGTCCAGCCGAGGGATCGAGGCCTGGCGGGATCAGGACGCATGGGCCGGCGCAGAGCCGTTGCTCCGTCTGCTCGACACGAAAGACCTTCCCGGCGTTGACGAGCCGGAATTCGCGGAGCTGGTGCGATTGCTGATGGTACACGAGCAATATCAACCTGCGATGGCCTTGCTCAATGCCGCCCTTGAAGCCGAGCCGCCGAAGCCGGAGCACTTCGTTACCATGCATCGCCAACTGGCGGGCGCGCGCGAAGCCGACGCTCTCAAGCGCCGGACGGTGTATGAGGCCCCACGTTTTCGACGCCCCCCGACCATCGACGGGCGTTTGACCGAGGACTGGCGACGTGACCGTGCGGCGGAGCTCCACCGCCCACACCACATCGAGGCGATTCAGGCCGCCGGACCGCTGCGGCGATTCTGGAACGGCCGTAACGACCTATCAGCCGTCCTTTATATCGGCTGGGACGAGGAGAACCTTTATTTCGCCGTGGATGTCAACGACTTTGTCCACCAAGTGCATGATTTCGACGCCGAGGTGTGGAATGGGGATTGCCTGGTGGTGGGCATCGACCCGGAAGACGACGGGGGCTACCAGATGCGCGGGTTGGATAACGTATTCTGGTTGGGCCTGGCCGCCAAGCAACAGCGCGACCCCGAAGAAGACCGTGAACGACTTGGAGGAAAGCACGGTATCAAGATCAAAGAGGACGAATCCGGCGTGGTTTACGAGCTTTCATTGCCCTGGGCTGAACTGGGCATCCACCGTCCGAGGCCCGGAATGCGCTTCCG
>CAZBCO010000062.1:0-9399 GCA_964490295.1 uncultured Planctomycetota bacterium | reverse complement strand
GTATTGCTTCAGCACGCGCACCGATCCGGCCTGGTTGTAGTCGCAGACATCGCCCAGAGCTTCCTCACGGTTGGCGGCAAGGCCTGGGAGGACCAAGGCGGTCAACGCGCCGAGCAGGCCAATGACCACCAACATCTCAATCAGGGTGAAAGCGGAAGACCGCTTACCATTCATCATCAACTTCATTGTGCTTTCCTTTATGTTTGCCCAAGGCCATTTCGCAATGAAATCGGCCCTTCGGGCGGTTCAGTTCACTGGATTATCAAACAAATACAACCGGCTCGGAACCCACATCCGCAACCTACTCACGAGGTTCTATCTTGGATTTTTGGGCCCTCCTTTCTGACTTGCCGAGGCGTCGCCCCCTCCGCGGGGGCCTGCGCCTGGGGCGAGTTGGCTGGTTTATGGTTTTCACCGCATCCCCGCGATGCCGGTAACATTGGGGAGCTTATTTTGGAAGCCTCATAATCCAACACGTAGCGATATTGTTTGCCGCAATGCAGGATTATTTCCTTCTGACCCCGTTTGAGGAGGCGCATCTCAATGCGCATTTCGCCGAAGCCGTCGTGCTGATAGAGCGTCTCGTAAAGTGTTCGAATCTGTTTAAGCACGGTCTCGTGGGTGGTTTTCATCGACACACCTCGCTGGTCATCAACGCCGGCTCCGGACTGGACGCCAAGCGGGCTTGGGTTTCTGCACCTACCATGGATGCCTTGCGCCGCAGGTAGCGTCGGCATTGCTGGCGGCAGTCATAGCCCAACAAAGCCCCCAGGATGAAGTCCTCTTCATCGCTCAAATCATACAAGTTGCCCTTGATGATCGCTTGTGCCACGGCGACGCAATCCGGCAGCCCGAAGAAGATATTGGCCCGGCCTTCGCCGAAGTACCGGATGAAAAAGGCCAAGCCCTTGGCATGCAATGAACGGGCTATTTCTGCGGCCTCCTCGGCGGACGTTGTCAGCAGCGCCAGATGGCGGACGCCCTTTTTGATTTCATAGCACTGGTGGCCCAAGACGGTCATTGACTCTTCTCCATTGATTCCTCGGCCTGTTTGGGTTGCGTATGTCCACAGGCGCACGGTCCTGCGTCGGCCCCGCCGCAAGACCCCTTGCACCCCGCGCAACCACCACCTTTGCCGGAGCCGAGGCGCCACAAGTAAGCGCCAACCCACACGAAAGCGGCGGCCACCAGGGTCCAGATAACAAAAGATTCCCACATCGTAACGCCTTCTTTCTAAGTCAGGAGTTTTCCACCCTGATAGACAGCCCAGGTGATCCCATACGCCAAGCCGGTCAGCCCGACCAACTGCAAGGCCGCCCATTTCCACGAGCCGCTCTCCTTCCAGACCGTGGCCAGCGTGACCATGCAGGGGACGCTGATCAGGCAGAAGAGCATGATGCAAAAGGCCTGAAGCCCAGTGTATTCGCGGCGGAGAATCTCACGGAGCGGCTCCGATTCCTCGTCGGCCTCGCCCAGCGAATAGATGATTCCGAGCTGGGCGACGAACACCTCCTTCGCCGCGAACGCGCCGATCATCGCGGTGTTCGTCTTCCAGTCGAACCCGATCGGCCGCATCACCGGCTCGAGAGCGTGCCCGATTCGCCCGGCGACGGAATACGACAGCTCGACGTTCGCCGCCTGGTTCTCGTCCAGCCCTTCAAGCCGCGATTCGGGCGGCTTGGGGTAGCTGGTCATCGCCCAGAGCAGGATCGAGATGCCGACGATGATCGTGCCGGCCTTACGCAGGAACAGCCAGCCCCGCTCCCACATGTGAATCAGTGTGCCATGCAGCGTGGGCATCCGGTAAGGGGGCAGCTCCATCACGAACGGGGCCGCCTCGCCGCGGAAGAGCGTCGAACGAAGCAACTTGGCCAGCACAATGGCCAGCACAATGCCGATAAGGTAAAGCGCCCACAGCATCGGGGCGCGCCACGCCTCCGGAAAGAAGGCGGGGATCAGCAACATATAGATCGGCAGCCGAGCGCCGCAACTCATCAACGGAAGCACCAGCATGGTGGTCAGCCGGTCGCGCCGGGTTTCCAGCGTTCGCGTGGCCATCACCGCCGGAACGGTGCAGCCGAAACCAATCAGCATCGGGATAAAACTTCGCCCGTGGAGTCCGATCTTGTGCATCAGCCGGTCCATAATGAACGCCGCACGGGCCATGTAGCCGGAGTCTTCGAGTATCGCGATGGCCACAAACAGCAGCAGGATGTTGGGCAGGAACACGAGCACACCGCCGGCTCCACCGATGATACCTTCGACCAGCAGAGACCGCAGGGCGCTGTCGCTGCCCTCCGGCCACCAGGACGAGACCCAGCCGCCGAGCGCGTCGAAGCCGCCCTCAATCCACCCCATCGGCGGTTCGCCCAGCGTGAAGGTCAGCGTGAACACCAGGTACATCATGCCGAGGAAGATGGGGATGCCCAGCACACGGTGGGTGACCACACTGTCAATCCGATCCGAGGCCGAGAGCCGCGATTCGACACTGGGCTTCACTGCCTCGCGGCAGGCCCCGGAAATGAACCCGTAGCGCCCGTCGGCAATGAGAATCTCAGGGACGTCCCCGATATCCCGTTCGATGCGCTCCGCGGCGTCATTGGCCTCGGCGAGAACATCGGAGGCATCGGGCAACTGCGCCCGAATCTTCTGCCGAACTTCCTCGTCGCCCTCCAACAGCTTGACGGCGAGCCAGCGCGCATCGAGCTCGTCGGTGAGCGCGGAGTGCTTGGCGAGCACCGGGATCAGCTTGGCGAGCTCGGCCTCTATCTCCCGCACGTAGGAAACAACCCGTGGCTGCCGGGAGCGGTCGGACTCCGCAACCCGGACAATGGTGTCTTTCAGTTCATCAATGCCCTTTCCCTTATGACCGACGGTTTGGACAATGGTGACGCCCAGGAGTTTCGAGAGCAGTTCCAGATCCACCCGGCTGCCCCGTCCCTCGGCCACGTCGCTCATGTTGAACACCAGCACCAAGGGGACGCCCAACTCCATAAACTGGGTGGCGAGGTACAGGTTGCGTTCCAGGTTGGAGGCGTCGATGATATCGACCACCAGGTCCGGCCGCTCCTCAATCACGAAGTTGCGAGCCACCAGTTCTTCGACGGTGTATGCGGTGAGGCTGTAGGTCCCGGGCAGGTCGACCACGTTGATCTCATGGCCCTGATGGCGGAAGCGGCCCTCTTTCTTCTCGACCGTGACGCCCGGATAGTTGCCGACGTGCTGGCGCGTACCGGTGAGGCTGTTGAAGATGGTCGTTTTCCCGCAGTTTGGGTTGCCCGCCAGTGCGACTTTGATCCCTTTGCCCACACCAGCCTTGCCTGCATCTGATTCCATCAAAAAGCCCTCATTGTTTTATGAGTCCAACTCGCAAGGTAAAAGAAAAGGCCGGCCTCTAACCCCGCGCCTCTCTGCCAACCGTTTCCGCTTATCATACCTTGCAGCACGCTCTATCCTATCCATTCACAACGCAACCGAACCTGCTCACCCGGTCAGTTTGGTTCAACCAGAACCGCCGCCGCTTCTACTTTGCGGAGTGAGAGGCTATAGCCCTTGACCTTCACCTCAATCGGGTCGCCCAGCGGAGCCACCTTGATCACCTCAATCGGAGTACCGCGCACCACACCCATATCCACGATCCGCCGACACACCGCCCCCGCCGCGCGGCCCACGCGAACAATGGTGCCGCTCTGGCCGGGCTTCATCTTATCCAATGTGCTGACTGCACTCACGGGACCTCCTTCTGGCGAGCCTTTATCCAGCCGCTCCTTCAAACGGTCCAGCCAACGATCCAACATCGGCACGTCGGGCCGAATCTGGCCGTCGTTGGCCACGTAATCCTCGAACTTCTTAAGCCAATCCTCCCCAACCCTTGGGCAGGACTTCACGAACTCTCCGAACAAGCGCAGACGCCGCACCACCTCGCGGTCGAGAATATGCTCCATGCGACAGGCGTTGCGGTCCGCCATGCCCGGCTCGACCGACAGGACGTCGGTCAGGAACCGGCTGAGCAGCCCGTGCCGCCGGGCGACCTCACGCCCCACCTCGCGCCCTTGGGCCGTCAGCGTCACGGCATGATAAGGCGAATAGTCCACCAGCGCCTTCTCCGACAGCTTCTTCAGCGCCGCCGTGACCGTAGATTTATGCACCGAAAGCGCCTCGGCGATCTCCCCGGCTTGGGCCGAACCCTTCTCGGCGACCAATTGCCAGATCGCCTCCAGATAGTCCTGCAACGCCGGGCTGAGGGGTAACGACTTGTCCATACATCAGGCCCTTGCCACATAAGTTTGACGAATCAAACATATCACGGCCCGCCCGCGCTGTCAACATAAATCATCACATTTATTTCCAATGCGATACCTAAGTCATTGTATATCAAAATATTACCTCGTTATTTTTTCCGAAGCGTCACTCCGCATACTGAGCACGACCGCTGTTCCACGGTGAAATATCCGGATCAAACTATCGAGATCGTGTCCTCCGCCATTGAACCATGTCGCCATTGAACCATGTGGTTCCGCCTGCCACTCAAGTTCCGCCCGATGGATTGTCATGCTTCAGATGAAATAGGCCAAAGCCCGGTTGCCGGTGAATATAGAGGCAACCTCTTGGAGGTTTTGGCTATGGCGAACAAACGGAGGCCGTTTTCGGCGTCGGGGAAGGTGGTGACCCTGTGGCGGCACCTGTTGGACCAGGTGCCGGTGTCGGACTTGTGCGATGAGTTGGGTCTGAACCCAAACGTGTTCTATCGCTGGCAGAAGGAGTTCTTCGAGCACGGCACGGCGGCGTTCGAGCGTCGTCCGGGCCGACGGTCAGCCGTCTCCGGGGGATTCTTCGATTCCCCCGGCCCTCTTGCCTTCGCATCGAACGCGACGGGCGAGTGTGTTACACATGTCGGTGGATTGTCCAGAGGCCCCAACGCCTCAGCAAACTCTGAGGACTGGGGGGAACCCCAGCCTGCATTGGCAGGCCAGCCCCGTGATTCTCAAGGACTCGTGGATGTTCCCGAGTCTCTTATTTCGAAACCGCGTTTATCCAATTCACACTGAACCAGGACATTGGCCTTTGCATGACACCGAGACGGTTTCAATTTTCAAACCACTTTCAAATCAGAGCGTCTCGCACTTCTGCGGCAGATTGTGCCGGGCGAAGCGGGTATAGACGGGGAGGCCGTCGTCGCCGATTTGAATGGCGACCTCGCCCTGCAACAGCGGCTTGACGTAATCGAGCATCGCCTGAGTGACGCCGTTGCCCTCGTCGTTGATGAACTCGCGGGGGACCATCTTCTCGCCGTTGGCCACCTCTTCCAGCGGGGCGAGGCCGGTCTCGCAGGCATACGGGGCGTTCGCCTTGCGTTCCAGAGTGACCATCAAGCCGCTGGTGCCCTCGGCGGCGTGCCGGACGGCCTTCTGGCCGACGAGGTAGGCTTCGTCGCGGTCGGTCTTGCTGGCGAAGTGGATGCCGTTGCGCTGGGCGATGCCCGCCTTGACCGTGCGGCTCTTGATGCCGACCTCGCTCTCGATGATGCTCTTCAGCGTCTCCGCCACGCCGCCAAGCTGGGTGTGGCCGAACGAGTCCTTGGCGAACTGGCCCTTCTGCTCGGAGACATAATTGCCCTCGGCATCGCGGATGCCCTCACCGGCGACCACGAAGACCCGGCCGAGTTCGTTGTACACCTTCTTGCAGTCGGCGACGAACTGTTTGACCGTGAAGGGAACTTCGGGCAGGTAGGTGAGGTGCGGGGCGTCTTCGGCACAGCGATGGGCGGCGGCCACGCCCGCGGCAATCCAGCCCGCGTTCCGGCCCATCACCTCCATCACACAGGCGGTGTCGTGCGTGTACAGGGCCTCGGTGTCGCGTCCCGCCTCCATCGCCATGACGGCGTTGTACTTCACCACGCTGCCGTAGCCGGGGCAATGGTCGGTGCCGGCCAGGTCGTTGTCGATGGTCTTGGGCACGCCCATCACGATCAGCGGCCAGTCCTCTTCCTTGGCCAGCAGGCTGAGCTTGTGGGCGGTGTCCATCGAGTCGTTGCCGCCGATGTAGAAGAAATAATGGATGTCGTGGGCACGGAAGACTTCGAGAACGCGCTCGTAGTCCGCGCGGCTCTGTTCCAGGCTCTTCAGCTTGTAGCGGCAACTGCCGAGGGCGGAGGAGGGCGAGCCCTTGAGCAATTCGATCTGGGCGGGGTCTTCCTGGCCGAGGTCGAAGATGTCTTCGTTCAGCACGCCCAGCACGCCGTTGTGGGCGGCGAAGACGCCGGTGATGCAGTCGGTCTTCAGGGCTTCCTGAATGACGCCGCAAGCGCTGGAGTTGATGACTGCGGTGGGTCCGCCCGACTGGGCGACGATGGCATTGCCTTCAAGCGACATACATAACTCTCCTGTCAGGGGGTGGAATCCTTGTTTCACTACGGCACGGGGTCGTGCCCGCCCGCACAGAACGGATGGCAGCGGGCGATGCGACGTATCCCCAGCCAGACACCTTTGAACGCGCCGTGCTTCGTCACGGCGGCGATGAAATACTGTGAGCAGGTCGGCGTGAATCGGCAGGCATCGGGCAGCAGCGCCCCCAGCGTGAGCTGATACAGCCGCACAAGGCCGATGAGCACGGAGCGAACCGCCCAGGTCATGCCGGAGACCAGGGTTGTCGGAGAAGGCCGGTGCGAGCCGCTCTCCTCAATCGCCGTCGGTTGGCTTCGTGCTCCAGTGGTCAACGGTTTCGGTGCTCCTCTGCTACTGCGAGGCGGCCATTTTTTCGGCCGCACGCCTCGCGGTCTCGACCAAGTCGTCCTTCAGTTCCTCAAGGGCCGGTTCGCGCCAGGGGATTTTCGGCAGCACGACCAGATCCACGTCTTGCGGCAGATCGCCCTTGCGCAGCCGAAACGCCTCGCGTACCAGCCGCTTGGCTCGGTTGCGTCTCACGGCGTTGCCCAGCCGCTTGGTGGTGCCGGCCCCCAGGCGCCGTCGGCCCAAGACATTGGGCAGGGCGTACACCACCACAAACCGTCCGACCGCCTTGCCGCCTCGACGGATGCAACGGCGGAAGTCGCCACTGTGTTTCAGTCGCTCGTCGCGCGAAAAAGTCTGCGGTTCGCCGTGATCCATTGTGCGGCATTCTAGTCGGCTGCCGGGGGTGTGTCAAGCCGTTCGGGCTGCGGTTCGTCGGGGGCGTAATGGCTTGCCTGTTTTGCTGCTTATGGAGCGTTCAGGCTCAGGTTTCTGATCAGCAGCGGGCCGTCTTTGGTGACGAAAATGCCGAAGCGTCCGTTGGTGCGCTGGTCGAGTTGCAGGCCACCGGCACCGGGCTGGCCATTGAGTGTGTAGGTCAGCTTGCCGTTCGCAATGCGGAGGGTGAGCTGATTCCAGGTGCCGCGCCGTATGTTGGCGTCGTGAGCGGCTTTGACCTTGACCGCGAGGTTGTTCGCGACGATGACCCGCTCGTGTGCCCAGCCGTCAAATACTTTGTAGCCCTGGCTCGCGGGTTCGCGAACGAATTGCACCTCGGCGACGCGGTCGAAGAGCCAGAGCTGTTCGGCGTCCAGGTCCCGGCCCTTCTTGAACTCTTTGGATGCGGTCTTCACCCAGGTGTCGTTCAGGGCTTGACGGCGTTCCGATTGGAATTGCCGGTCGGTCAGCACAAAGCCCCAGACCAGGTCGGGCTTGTCGAGGAATTCGAAGGAGATGGTGGACCCGTTCCAATTGAACGTTTCGTTGATCAGGACGCCGGACCGGATGGTGAAGAGCTTGCCTTCGGCGTCATGGCTGTAGCTGAGGTTTGGCCCGCCCCATCCGGCTCGGTCAAAGCGGATGTCCCGCCCGCCGTCCAATGAGGTACAGCCCGCCAAGCCCATCCCAAGGCAGCAGCTCCAAAGCATCCAACACAATGTTTTCATAGGACCCTCCCTGTGGGGAACATTCCCCAGTGCATTTTACGCGCGGCCTGCGGTGTGAACAAGTTTCTTTTGGCCTTGGCCCGGCCCGCGCTGAGGTTGCAAGGGTTACGGGCTGTCGGCGGGGGCGGTACTGTCCTCGCCCTCGCCGGACTCGGTCTGGTTATCGGCCCCTGGTTCGGGCTGTTGGTCGTCGCGGATGATTTCGCCTCCGGAGACTTGCTGGGTGTCTTCGTCTTCGGGCTGGACCTCGCGGGGCGGGGCGCCCTCGGCGGCCAGATATTCGGCCAGCCGGGCCAACACGCCGCGCAGGTCGGAGCGGGGCACCACCATATCGACGAGGCCGTGCTGCATCATGAATTCGCTGCGTTGGAAGCCTTCGGGCAGCTTTTGTTTGATGGTCTCTTCGATGACGCGGGGGCCGGTGAAGCCGATCAGTGCTCCGGGTTCGGCGATGATCACATCGGTCTCGGTGGCGAAGCTGGCGGTGGTGCCGCCGGTGGTCGGGTTGGTGAGCACGGCGATGGTGCCGACGCCGTGGTCCTGGCACAGGGCGATGGCGGCGCTGGTCTTGATCATCTGCATCAGCGAGACCACGCCCTCCTGCATCCGTGCTCCGCCGGAACCGCAGACCAGGATCATCGGGATGCGCTCTTTGACGGCGACCTCGGCCAGCCGGTAGATTTTTTCGCCCATCACCGAGCCGAGGCTGCCCATCATAAAGCTGGTGTCGAGGACGCCGAAGGCGACGTGCAGGCCGTGGATGCTGCCGGTGCCGACGACCATGGCGTCTTTGAGGCCGGTGCTCTCGGTGTAACGCTTCAGGCGATCGCGGTACGGCTCTCGGTCGACGAAATGGAGCGGGTCGGTGGCTCCGATATCGGCGTAGAGCTCGTTGAAACTCCAGGGGTCCAAGGTCAGCTTGATGCGTTCTTTGGAATTCAGCCGGAAGTGGAACTTGCATTGCGGGCAGACGTTGAGAAGTTTTTCGACATCTTCTTTATAGACCGTCTGGCCGCATTCGTCGCATCGCATCCACAGGCCGTCGGGCATGTCTTTTTTCTTACGTGAGAAATGCCAAGCCATCTGCTACTCCGCTGGGCTGTGGTTGTGGTTCCGCACGGCCTCACAGTATACTCGGAAGCGAGCTCCGTGTGAACCCCGTTTTGATTTTCAGTTCGTCTCGGCAAGGAGTTTGGCGATCCGGGCCTCGACGGCCTTGCGATCCTTGCCTTCCAGTTTACCCGCCAACTGCGCCAGGTAGACGGCGTCGTTGGTAAGGTCAAGCGACGTGACAATCTGAGGGATTTCACGCAGCTTCTTGCTCATCTCCAGTATCTTCTCGAGGTTGACTTTGACTTCTTCGGAGGCGGGGTTCTTGGCCGCCTGCTCGATGGCATTGCTGAACTTCGTATAAAGCTCGGCCATCGCCTTGATCGCCGCCTGACGCTGATCGTAGTCATCATCGTCCAACTGCTTGAGCAACGTGTCGAATTGCTGTTGGTCGG
>CAZBCO010000061.1:0-4046 GCA_964490295.1 uncultured Planctomycetota bacterium | reverse complement strand
TCTTGCGAACCTTCGGCCATCATCTTGACCGTCGCCTCACCGGCGGCGAGCTCATCGGGGCCAAGGATCACCACCACCGCGATGCCGCGCTGGTTGGCGTATTTGATCTGCTTCCCCAGTTTGGCCGGTTCGAGGTACACCTCGGTGGCCAGGCCCGCGGCCCGAAGCTGGGCGGCCACGTGGAGTGCCTTGGGGCGGACGGCCTCGTCCATCGGGGCCACCAGAACGCAAGTGGGCGTGGTCGCCGTCTGAATCAGCCCCAACTCGGTCATCCCGGCAAACAGGCGGTCAACGCCCGCCGAAATACCCACGGCCGGCATGTCCCGCCCCAGGAAGGTCGAGATCAGCCCGTCGTAACGCCCGCCGCTCATCACGCTGCCGAAGCCCGACAGGTCGAGCAGGAAGGTCTCGAAGACCGAGCCGGTGTAGTAGTCCAACCCGCGAGCGATACTGAAGTCGATCTGAAGCCGCTCCGGCGGGACGCCCAGAGCCGTCGCCGCGTCGATCACCGACCGTAGCTCGGCCAGACCTTGCTTACCCGTCTCGGACACACCGATCAGCTCCTCGGCGCGGGCCAACATCACGTCGTTGCCGCCCGACACACCCAGGAATTCAAAAATGAGATCGATCTTCGCCGCGTCAAGACCGTTATCCGACGCCAACAACTGCCGCACCGTGGCCTCACCCATCGCGGGCAGCTTGTCGATAGTCCGCAGGATGGCCCGCCCGGTCTCCGCATCGGCATCTCCCAGCGCGTGAGCCTCGAACCATCCGGTCAGAATCTTGCGGTTGTTGATGCGAATCTGGAACCGCTCGACACCCAGCGCGGCGAGCACGTCGTTATCCACCGCCACGCACTCGGCGTCGGCCAGCAGGCTGGAACTGCCGACGATATCCACATCGCACTGGAAGAACTCGCGGTAGCGGCCCTTGCCCGGCTTCTCGGCGCGCCACACCGGCGCGATCTGATAGCGCTTGAAGGGCAGCGGCAGGTTGCCGTATTGAGCGGCGACACGGGCCAGAGGCACGGTCAGGTCGTAGCGCAGGCAGACCTCGCGGCCTCCGTTGTCGGTGAACTTGTAAAGCAGCCGCTCGGCGTCCGCCCCATATTTGCCCAGCAGAATCTCGGCGTATTCCAGGGCCGGCGTTTGCAGCGGGGCAAAACCATAGCGCTCGAACACCTCCGCCACGCGGTGCATCATCCGCTGGCGTGGAATCATCTGCTCCGGCAGGTAATCCCGGAACCCCTTGAGCAATCGAGGATCAATCTTTGTGGTCATGGGCGACATTCTAGCAGCGCCGCCGCCGATTGCAAGCGCGGAGGTCAGGCGTTGAGGAGTCGCTGAAGTTGCAAAGCTCCGAGGTTGGTCGGGTCCTCGGCCAGACTCTGCTCGCAGTAGCGGACCGCCGCCTCGCGGTTACCGGCCTCATGGTAGCTCGATGCGGCGTGCAGCCAGGCGTTGGACATCCGGTCGTTGTACATCTTCATCAGCACCATTTTGAAGCCGTCCTCGCCGTAAACCATCTCGACGAGCTGTTGGTTCTCGATGAGCATGCGCGTCACCAGGCCGTTGTGTGCAAAGCGGGGCAGCATGATCAGCAGGTGTTGGGTGGCGTCCTGATAGAGCTGCTCGGCGGCCCGAATGTCGTCATAAACCGCCGTGGAGGCCCGCTCCACAATCCGCTTGCAGGCCCGGAAAAAGAGCCGCTCGTAAACCGGGACCTGGATGCGACGGTCGGCGATGCCGGCCATCTGCCGGTAGGTCGGGCCGTAGGCCTCCAGAATGTAACAGTTCTCTTTGATCTTCATCATCTCGTGGAAGATCGACCCGATCAGCACGTCGAACAGGTCTTCGACGTAGAGGACATCGCCCACGGGCCGCCCCTCTTTGCGGAACAGGGAATGGCATTCTTCCTTGAGGCCGAAGAGGGTGCGCTCGACGAAGATGTTGATCGGATCGAAGCGCATCGGCTCCGGCGACCGGAACATCTCGATGATGGCATCGAAGGCGACGCGCGCGACGAGGAAGCGCTTGAAGAGGCTGGCGACTTTTTCATTACGGACACGGCGCGAAAACTCCGTGCGAACCTGCGGCGTCGGGGTTTCCCCGGGGGCACCCGCCGCCCGTCGCGTGTCGTTCGCCGACATCAGAAATCTCAGGTCGCGTTTGGTTTCCGACACGTCCGGTCGCTCCTAAGCCCACTGCTCCTGCATCACGATTTCGTCAAAGGCCAGCCGGGAACGCGCGGAGGGCGCCTCGGCCGGATAGCCCAGCGGCATCAGCTCGACCACCCGCACTTCCTCCGGGATGCCCAGCAGTTTGCGGACGGCCTGGGCGTCGAAGGCCCCGATCCAGCAACTGCCCAAGCCTTCTTCGACGGCCTTCAACGACATATGGTCGAGCGAGATGGCCACGTCAATGGGATACGCCCGCTCGCCGCAGGACATGGTGCGCCCGTCGGTCTTCGCACAGGCGACCAGAACCACGGGAGCCTGGCCGATGAACGCCTGGCCATTGGCCGCCTCGGCCAACTTGGCCCGCCGCTTGGGGTCACGCACCACGAGGTAGCGCCACTCTTGAAGGTTTCGGGCCGAGGGAGCCAGCCGCCCGGCCTCCAAAACAGCCCGCAGCTTCTCATCTTCGACCGGCTGGTCTTTATAGGATCGAATGCTCCGGCGCCGACGAATCGCTTCTATAACATCCACGAACGAAAACCCCTCTTCCTGCTAATGGGCCAAATCCAAGGTTTTGCTCACCGCCTCGGCGCTGTCACCCTCCGGACGGAACGCAAGCCCGACATACCCGGTATAACCCAGCGAACGAATCAGCCGGAAGACCTCGCCGAGGTCCACGGGGTCCGCGCCCTGGTCGGGGGGCGCCACCACGTGGAAGTGGCCGATCCGGTCGATACTCGCCTCGATGGCCGCCCCCACCTGACCGGAAGCGATGCAAGGGCCGCCGATATCAAACAGCATCCTCACGTTCCGAAGGTCCAAGGCATCAATCACGGAGCGAGCCTCGTCCGGGGTGCGGAGCAGCGGCTCGGCCCCTTCCGGGCCGGCGCCGCCCGCCTGGAGCAACAACAGCACATGGGCATCCAGCGCGGTCTCGGCCACGGTGGCCAGCACATGCCGGAGCGTATCCAATTGCCGGTCACGAGCCAAGTCGCGCTCCACCCAGCCGCCGGGCACAAGCAACGCGGCCGATCCGATCTGGCGAGCGATCTCGATCGCGCCGTGCAATTCGTCAATCGCGGTACTGGCGGCCGACGGAGTACTGGGCGACTTGCCGCCCAAGCCATTAAATGCGGCCACGTGGACGCCGGACGTCTCCTTGCCGCGCACGATGCCGTTCAAGTCCTTGTCACGCCAGGAAAGGAACTCGACCGCCGAGGCGCCGCAGGCGGCAGCCTGGTCGATGCGCTCCTCCAGCGGAAGCCCTTGGAAAAACGTGTCCAGACAGATCGAAAAATCCATCATGCCCTCCTAACAGCCTGATACCTGACCCGCACATGATACTCGCTGCCTGACCCGCGCGTCAAGCCATTGGAACCCTTACTTGAGTTGGAACCCGTGGGAACCTCGCGATAATGTAAACATCGCTCGCCGATTGGTGACCGTGACGCCCCGGCGTTGCCCGTCCCCCCGAAGCGTCGGGCGACCGGGAGCGTCCCCGCCCAGCCAGACCTCGACCTCGCGAGAGCGACCATCGCTCCAGCCGGTGGCCTCACCCGTGTTCAGGACTGTCACATAACCCCGGCCGTGTTCCAGCCAAAACCGCCGATCGTCACTTTGCACCCACAGGCCCCGGAACAGGACCAAGTCAACCGATTTCTCCCCGCGCCGAATCAGGCCAACCGAGGCGTGCATCAGATCGTCCCGAACGTTGTCCGACACCTGCGCCGCCACACGGGCCAGCCGGATATACTCGCGGCCTCGCGGCCCCGCCAAGACCAGATGCCTGGCGGCGGGGTCGTCCTCATGCTCGTCAGCCATGCTGATGCTGCTGACCGGCCATGCGGCCAGCCGCGCCCGCCCTCCGCCA
>CAZBCO010000060.1:0-4291 GCA_964490295.1 uncultured Planctomycetota bacterium | reverse complement strand
CTGTCCAGCAGTGCCAAGACGTTATCCTAAAGCAAAAAGGCCGAACTTCCAAACTCCAGCCGCATTATAGTCTGAACCGGCAGGAATGTCAAAGAGGGCAACCTTGCGAACCATAAGCACTTCGATGGCAAAGTCTTAAATCAGGCTCGCCGAAAGATCAACTCATGGGCGCAGATAGCTTGGACTTCGCGCTCGCAGCACCGCCCCCACACGGAACCTTCGCTGATAGGCTTGGACGATGTTGAAAAGGGCAATCTCGGCATCGGGCGTATCCGCGTGAAAAACCACCACCCATCGTGCCGGGCCGTTGGCCTGCCCTCCCAAGCCCGTCGGCCATTGCCCTTGCCCCGAAAAGACCATCAGACCGTCACGAAACTTCGGCAGGATATACTCCTCGGCAAAGGCCGCCCATTCCGCATCACCCACCGTTTGCCCGCCGGGCATCTTTGCACCGAAGAGCAGCTCGGCACGCACCACCTTCCGCCCGCGCCCAACCGGGTCAATCCGGGAACAACCCGTGGAAATAATCACGAACATCCCAAGCCAAAGGGCTTGATATCCAAGCGTTATGAACCGGCGGCGATGGCCGGCCCATCTTCCGACGCGCCGGAGTGGCCTCATTCTTCGGCCTCCCGCTTGAGCACCGCCTCATAGCGTTTGAGTGCCGCCTGAAAGGCTTCCGCCGTGTGCTTCGGTGTCTTTTCTGGCAACAGCTTGATGGCTTTCTTCTGTGTTTCGACCGCCTCTTCAATCATGGCATTGGTAAACATTGTCAACGCAAGGAGATGCATTACCGCGGGATCCGAGCGGCGGGTCAGATCGGCGGCCTTGCGGGCATGCTGCAAGGCGGTCTTGGGGTCGCGCAAGTCCTTTTCAGGCGTCGAGATACATTGATAGGCAAAGGCCGCTTGGATTCGGGCGTTCTCCGGCTCTGCCACGGCCCAGCGGCGATAGGTATCCAGCACCAGGCCCGCGTTTTTTTGCCGCTGAGCAAGCCTCAGCAGCATCAGAAAAATACCTTTCGGCCCCTGCTCCGGGGCCAGCTTGAGCGCCGCGTGAAGGTCCTCGACGCCCGCGTCAATCCGTCCGTGAGCGATACGATAGTCCGCCCGCTCAAGATGCTGCTCCGCGGTCTTCGGCTCCGTCTCCTCCAACCGCGCCGCCATGTCCGGGGCGCGAACGGGCAACGCTGCCGAGAACACCAGCCCCGGATCACCTCGCGGCACCAACGTGCGAAGCAGCGTATTTACTGTTCTTGGAGCCACCTGCTTAACCAGTTCTGTTTCACCGGAAACCACGGTCACCGGCTGATCGAGGTCGGCCATCCGGTCATCGAGAAGGATGGTCAGCGGGCCGAGGTATTTTGTCTCTTCCAGATGAATCGTGTTGCCGTCGCGTCGAGCCACCACCCGCTGGAACGGGCCTGGCGAGTCGTTTTGCAACCAGTACAGCCGATGGCGATAGTGCTCTGCATAGGCTAAATTACGCTGCATCATGTCCGCGATCTGCCGGATCGGCGTCCCCGGCGGCGGGACGATCTGTTGCCAGACGACCTTTGGGGGCAGCGGATTCCGCGTGAACTTGGACAGCCAGCCCGGCGTGTCGCGGTCGTTGATCGCGTGCCCTTTCCCTTTGTGTTCCTTGTAACGGACGATGTAGCCATCGGGGTCGCTTTTGTGAAGGGCCTGCAAGACTTCCGCAAAGGCTTTGGAGAGCGGCTGGCGGTTGAAAGCGGCGTCCTTTTCGCCGATCTGAATCATCATCGGCGTGTTCCGCAGGTTGTCCGCCGCGCTCCGCCCGGTCGGCCCGGTGAAGCCCGCCCCGGCGCTGGCCGCGACCGCTGCCCAGGAATCCGGCATCGCGGGCCCCAGATGAAACACGCCCCAGCCCCCCATCGAATAGCCCATCAGATAGACACGGTTCGGGTCCACATCCCAAAGAGCATAGGCCTCGGCCAGCAAACGCTCCAGCAGCGGATAGTTGTTCGGCTCGTACCAGCTTTCGGCGGTGTCCATCACCGAGCGTGGCGCCACATACAGGCCAACTTTGATCGGGTACTGCGACTTGGTCAGCGCCCAGCTTCGGTCGTTCATCGCTTTGTTGTTTCCCCCGCTGTGCAGGTTGATATACAGCGGCCAGCCCCCCTTGGGCTTCTTACCGAAAACCCGCATGAAGAAGCGCATCGTGTAATTGACCTGCTGTCCCGGAGCGACCTCCGCGACGGCCCGGACCGCTCCCCGGCCCGAAGTCCGGGGATCACCCAGCGCCTTCAGCTTTTCGTCACGCTCATCGCGCAGGTACTCCACCCAGGCCTGCCAGAGTGCCGAACGCCAGCGCTCCGCATCGGCCCTGGACAGCGGCGGGTGGTCGAACGACGGCTCCGGCGTCTCGGCACGCTTCGCCGCGGGCAGCGCCAGATAGTCGGCGTATTCCCGCACCAGCTTGCGGCATATCTCCGGGTCCGGCGCGGCTTCCTCGGCGCACCACGCCGCCGACCACGGCAACAAGACCAGCAAACCGACAAGTACCACGCGATGCCACATCCGGGTTATAGCCATAGTTTTCGATCCTAAAAAATAATACGCAACCTCCGATACCTCCAGAGTACCCCGTACAGAGTATTCGTCAAGGCCGCATTTGACCGGAAAATCAAAAAGCACGAATTGGCAGGGAACCCTATCCTTGAGCAGCATCTTAAATCCAGTTGATATCGCGGCCTCCAACCGGTAATCTGCTGGGGTCATCCCTCTCGAACGAGGTGCCGTCATGTTCCGAATCGCCCGGTCGCTCGACGACCTGTTCAAGGTAGCCGTGGTGCGCGGCATCGTGTTCCTCGGCGAACAGAGCACCCCCTACGCCATCGAGCGCGATGCGTACGATCTGAAGGCGATCCATATTCTGGGAGAGATCGACGGCGAACCGATGGCCGCGGGGCGAATCCGCGGTGTGGGAGCATACGCCAAACTCGAACGTATCGCCGTCCGCAAAGCGTGGCGTGGCCGGGGCTACGGCAGCGCCCTGATGGCGTTTATGATGCACGTCGCCCGGCAACGCGGCGTCACCCAGTTCAAGCTCCACGCCCAAATTGCCGCGAAGGGCTTCTACGAAAAACACGGCTTCCACGCGGTCGGCGAACCGTTCATTGAGGCCGATATTGAGCATTGCCTGATGGTGCTCGAAGACAGCCACAACCCCGTCGCAACGGCTTGATAACCCGCCACGCTATTGCCGAACGCCCTGCTCTTGCAGGACCTGATAGACGGCCTCCTCCAGGGTCTCGCGGACGGCTTGATCGAGGGCGTTGCTGATCTGGACGTCGCCGCTGACGCCCCAGCTATGGCCGGCGGCCATGCCGGTTTTGCGGACCGTTTTGCGGATAGGAACCGAGGCCATGACTTCGCCGGTTCCGGCGTCTGTAATGCGCAGATCGAGAGCCACCTGGGCATTCATCACGCGAACACCGAGGTCCAGATTCTTGTCAAGCTGGAACCCGCCGCCGCTGCTCTGGCTGAGCTCGGTCACCGCTCCGGTAACGATGAAGGCGGCCCCGGTGAGCTGCGTGGCCCCCGCGGTACCGGTCGCCTGGCCGCTCTGCTGGAGGCGCCGCTCGGCCATCAACTGGTCCAAGGCCGCCCGGTCGAGCACGCGGAACTGCTTGGTCTGAACCAGCGCGGTCATCAACATCTCGGTCATGCCGTTGGTGATCTTCAGCCCGTGCGGAAAGCCGGTCTTGTTATCGAAGGTGTACACTGCGACAGGCTTCCGCCGTTCGTGAGCGAGCGGCGGAAACTCCTGCAACTTCGCCGTGACCCGTGTCGTCCCGGCCGCCGGGGTCGGGTTCAACACTTCGTCGATAGCCTGGCATCCCATGCTCCCAAGAATCAGGCCAATGACCACACCCGCCAACATCGTCTTCGTCTTTACCATTTCCAACTCCTTAATGCGCCTGCAAGAAACCCAAACTACGTTGTACGAAGATACCCTGTGGCGAGTTGGAAGTCAAACACAAGCCCGCTCTGCCTGAGGCGTGCCAGGCACCGCGGCCGGCCCGAAAAACGGTTGCACCGGGGGACGACGAAGCGTAGCATAGGTGGGCGATGCAAAGGGGTTGCGGGCGCAGGAGTCCCTCCGGGGGGAGTGACCGTTTCGCAATGGGTTCGTCCGCATCGCAGGAGGAGAGATGATGGCCCGCTATGTGGTGCTGTTGCTGGCCCTGGCGCTGGGTGGATGTCGGTGTGGTGCTTCGAGGCCCACCAGCATTGATGATCTCGCACAGGGTATGCCCGTGGAA
>CAZBCO010000059.1:0-7775 GCA_964490295.1 uncultured Planctomycetota bacterium | reverse complement strand
ATCCAGGCCAGATATTCCGTATCGTCCAGGTTGTCCTCGTGCCCGCCGTAGGGCTTCTCCAGATTGTACGGCGGCGAGGTGATGGCACAATGGATGCTCTGATCTTCGATTTCCGCCAGCCCGCGGAGCACATCGGCGTGATAGATACAGTTCTTCTTCATTACGTAAGCCCGTGTATTCCGTCGTCCACCGGGGAAATCCGGCTTGACCGAGCAAAGGTACCATCATCCCGCGTTGAATACAAGAGCCAAACCGGACATCGGAGCCTTTTATCTCCATAACCTGTTGGAATGGATAGGTTTTGACGGCAGGACGATGCCCCTGCGAGTTCAGGCATCGAGCCTGAGAGCTTCAAGCCGCGCGGTATAGCGTTTGTGCAGCGGGTGGCCCACCGACGCCGCGAGAAAGCCCTCCGCTTGATCCAGGTGGCCTCTGGCCAAAGCCCGCATCGCAGCCGCGATATGCTCGTCGGCGTTGGCCGGCTCCCAGCGCGGCATCAGAGCGGCCAAAGATTCGGGCTTGATATCCGAAAGGGCGGTCACGTAAAGACGCTCCCCAGGCTCGCCGTCGATGAAAAACTGCTTGCTGACCACCAGGGTCTCGTCGGTCACTTCCTTCACCACACCGTGCAACACGCCCGAACGAGTATCCAGCGTCAGTTCGGCACCTACAAACCGGATGAGGGCCTTGGAGGGCGGCACGTCCTCGAAAGCCTGGGCACGACGGAGGGCTTCGGCGACGGAGGCGATGCGTTTGACCTGCGCCCGCAGCGGCATCAGGGCGGGGTCGTTCAAGGCCGCATTGGCAAGCAACACGGTATCCCCCGGCTGCCCATCGCTCACCGCCTCGTCTATCGCGTCGAGCAGTCGGTTGAGGGCCGCTTCGGAGCTGGATCTTCGATGGGCTTCGGCCTGAGCCGCCAGCTGCCGGCGCAACGTCCGCACCCGCGAGGTCAACGGAGCGTACCGCAGATGGGCCACGCGGTCCAGAGCCATCAGGCCGCCCGGCCAGTCCCCCGCCGCACTTTGTTCACGCGCCTGGGCAATGGCGGTTTCCATCAATGTCCTGGCCTCGTGGCCGAGGTGCCGAGCCGTCTCGTCGGCCAGACCCGCGACACGCGGCCCAAGCTCCGCGGGCAGATCGGGCCGGTTCCGGGCATCGCGCAGCCGCGTCATGGCAGCATCGTAATCGCCGGATACTGCCTCGGCCATCGCCTGAGCCTCGACCGGAGTAAACGCAAGCCGGGCAGCAGTGTCCCATTGAGACAACGCGGCATTCAACCGGCGCAGCAGACCCGGAGGCGTTACCGGGAGGGGCAACCCCGCTGCCAGCGCCTGGCATCGCTGCACGGTGGTCACGTAGTCGTCCGGTCGTTCTGAAGCCCACAAAGTGGCATGGTCGATAACCTCGGCCAGGCTGGGCGTTGCCATTGGGGCCGGTGCGGGGGCGGGAGCGAATACGGCCGGCGGCTTGGACATCACCGGGGGCGGAGCTTCGCGCCGATTGACAAGATGCACCGCACCCAGACCGATCAACACCAGCATGACCGCCGGTGCAATAAACCCCCGGAACCGTCGCCAACCGGTCCGGCTTCGCTGTTTGACGCGATGACGGGCATCCGCGAGCCGTTCGTGTGAAATCTGGGCTGACCGGCCTGCCGCAATCCGGCCAAGCTCCGCAAGCAATTCCCCGGCATTCGCATAGCGGTTCTCCGGCCACTTGGCCATGGCCCGCTGAATCAGCGCCGCCGTGCCCAACGAGACCTCCGGGGCGAACCGCCGGGCGTTCGGAGGCGCGGTCTGAACGTGCATCGCCATCGTCTCGGACGGGGTGGAAGCCACAAACGGCGGACGCCCGGTAACCAGGTGAAAAAGCGTGGCTCCAAGGGCATAAATATCGCTGCGCCCGTCCACCGCGGCATCCCCTCGAACCTGCTCCGGCGACATATACAACGGCGTCCCCACCACAACGCCCGGAGACGGGTCGGCGACGTTGTACCCGGAGGACGGCCGTACCAGGCCCAAGTCCGCCAGTTTGGGTGTGCCGTCGCGGGCAATAAGGATATTGGCCGGCTTGATATCGCGGTGGACCAGCCCCGCCTCGTGGGCGTGTTCGAGCGCCGCGGCAACGCCCCGGGCGATACGCAAAGCTTCGCGCTCCGGCAGTGTGCCCTGCTCGCGCAACAGCTCGGCCGCGCTCCGGCCCTCGACCAGCTCCATTGCAAAATAGAAACGCCCCCCCGCGCGGCCGACATCGATGGCCCGCACGACATTGGGGTGGCTGAGTTTCGCCGCCGCACGGGCCTCGCGGACAAATCGGGTGATGGAGGTCATGTGGTCGGTAAATTCGGGGCGCAGTATCTTCAGGGCCACCTCGCGGTGGGTCGATAGCTGAAGAGCCCGGTAGACCACGGCCATCCCGCCCCGGCCCAACTCCTCCACCAGATCATATCCGCCGATCTCACCCCTCGGCTCCCGTACGGTCGGCATGCTCTCCGTCTCATATATTGATGGCGCAGACATTCTATTATAAAGACACACCAACGTTCAGTTTTGTTCAGTGTTTTTTCATAAAAAAACGATTTTACGCACAAAATTACCGGGAATAATCTTGGAATCTATCGGTTGATAACTGCGGGGTTGACGACTTGAACAAGGTGGTGTACCATTCACGCCGTTGCATTATCGGTTCAACACTGGAGAGTCGGGGGCATCGGCTATGGCCAAGATGAAGGCGTGTATTATCAACGCGGACGCGGTGTCCACCGGGGCGATCCGCGACTTGGTCTCGATACACGGCGTTCAGACCCTGTGCGTCCGCGGAGCGATGTCGTTGCCCTCAAAGGCACCCGTCGCCGGAGCCAGGGTGCGGGCACCGGGAGTTCAATTGGGGGACGACGACCGCCCCTTGCGCGAGGCTCTGGACGCCGGACGTGATGCCGGGGCAGACGTGTATCTGGTTATCTCCCAACCGTTTCAAGGCGATAAAGCCTGGACCGAACTGCTGGCGACGGACAGCGGCGGACGAACCGCCGAACGTGTTGATCCGGATGCTCCGGTATTATGCCCATCCCAACCGAAGCTGATGGAGTGGCTGGCCACTGCCGCGGCGGACGCGGCAAAAGCCTACAGACCCACTGGGATTCTGTTTGAAGGCTTCGCGCTGGGGTCCCCTGCCCGTCTCGAACACCTGTACATGTGCTGGTGCGAGGTATGCCGGAACCGCGTCGAAGAACTGGGTTACGACCTCGACCGCATCCGGGTCGGGATGCAGGGGGCACACTCCAAACTCGAAGAGGTCGGACGGCATCTGGCAGAGCTGGAGGACATGGGCCTCACCCAGGTGCTGGAGGCGGTCGGGTATGACACCGGCCTGCTCGACTGGCTTAATTTCCGGGCGGACTTGGTCAGCGCCTGCCTCTACAACCAGCGCCAGGCGGTGCTGAGCGTGGACAGTGCGATGCGGGTCGCCATCAGCGGCCTGGCCCCGACGGTGGCCCTGCTCGCGGCACAGCGGCGGGTCGATGTGCTCCGAGACACCACCCTGGCCGATGTTTACATTCCGGTCATCGCCGGAAAGGCTTCGGGCCTGCTGGAGACGCTGGCCGCTCACGCGACGCTCATTCAACAGACCGGTGACGGGCTTAGCGAGGCGGACGCCATCGCGCGAGCCGCCGAGGTGCACGGCTACGCCTCGGTGGCCCTGCCAGGCACCATCGCGGCGTTGACGGAGTGCGCGAACCCAGACCTGGCGGCCGCTTCCGCCCGACGTGAGCTGCGGTTGACCACGGCCGTTGCCGGGCAGACGCCTCAATGGCCGGCCATCGACCCCGTCGGCTTGCCCCCCGGTGCGGCCGCCGCGATTGCAGAACAGATTGAGCAGTCCGGGGCTGACGGGATGACCTTCCTCGGCCACGAAGCTCTGCTGGATTAGCGGGCGAAGCCCTATCTGATAAGGAGACTACCTTGATCCGAGAAGCCATCGGAATGCTGGCCCGCAACGAAGACCTCCCGCGCGGCGTGGCCGAGGCCGCAATGCGCGAGATTATGAACGGCAAGACCACCCCGGCTCAAACCGCCGCCTTCATCACCGCTCTGGCGATGAAGGGCGAGACCATCGACGAAATCACCGGCTGCGCCGAGGTGATGCGTGAAAAGGCCACCCGGGTGCATGCCGAAGAACCGTTTATCGACATTGTCGGGACCGGCGGCGACAAGAGCGGGACCTTCAACGTCTCGACCGTCGCCGCCCTGGTGGCCGCCGGCGCCGGTGTGCGCGTCGCCAAGCACGGGAACCGGGCCGCCTCGTCACACAGCGGCAGCGCCGATGTGCTGGCCGAGTTGGGCGTGAATCTCGACGCCGACGTGGCCACCGTTCAACGCTGCATCGCCGAGGCCAACATCGGCTTCATGTTCGCCCCTAAGATGCACACCGCGATGAAACACGCCATCGGGCCACGCCGCGAGATCGGCATCCGTACGGTCTTCAACATCCTCGGCCCGTTGACCAACCCCGCCGGCGCCCGCCGCATGCTGCTTGGCGTGTTTGACCGCACAATGGTCGAGGTGATGGTCACCGTGCTTCAAAACCTCGGAGCCGAACATGTCCTGGTGGCTCACGGGGGCGACGGCTTGGACGAAATCACCATCACGGACGAGACCTTGATCGCGGAGCTGAAGGACGGCGCGGTAAGTACCTATACGATCAAGCCGGAGGATTTCGGCCTGCAACGGGCAAACCACGACGCCCTGGTCGTGGCCTCTCCTGCCGAGAGTGCGGACCTGGTCCGCGCCATTCTGGCGGGCGAGCCGGGGCCGGCAAGAGACATCACCGTGCTGAACGCGGCAGCGGGCATCACCGCCGGCGGGGCGACCGCAAGCCTGGCAGAGGGCGTCGCCAAGGCTCAAGCTGCGATCGATTCCGGCGCGGCAGAGCAAACCCTCGACAGGTTCATCAAGATCAGCCAGGGAAACTGACCCTGGCCCACGGAACGAAAGGAGACCGGGTGACGACACCACAAGACACGACCTCAAGATTGATCATCCATTGTGACGGCGGGGCGAGAAACAACCCCGGACCGGCAGGCTTTGGTTATGTCATTTTCGACCAGAACGGAAGACGATTGGAAGGGCGCGGCGAGTTCATCGGCACGGCGACCAACAACGAGGCCGAGTATCGGGGCCTCATCGCCGCCGCCACGCGGGCGGCGGAACTGGGGGTTCCCTCGGTTGTGTTCCGCGTCGACAGCGAACTTCTCGAACGCCAGATCAGCGGACGCTATCGGGTGAAGGCCCCGAACCTGCGGCCGCTGTTCCTGGAGCTGAAGGCCGTGCTGGGGCGACTCCCCTCGTGGAGCGTCGAGCATGTGCGCCGCGAACACAACGCCGATGCCGACCGGCTGGCCAACCTGGCGATGGACGCTCGCGGAGTGGTCACGTGATCCAGTTGGATGTTATCTCCGGGCCGAACAAAGGGGCCTCGTTCCGCCCGGAAGAGGCCTCGTTCATCGTCGGGCGCGGCCCGACCAACCGCATTATTCTGCTCGACAACAAAGTTTCGGCCCGGCACGCGCAAATCGAGAACCGGGGGGAACGCTACCTGCTGCGCGACCTCAACAGCACCAACGGCACATTCGTCAACGGCAAATCCGTCACCCAGGCCGTTCTCAAGCCGGGCGACCGGGTGCGCCTGGGCCAGACCATCCTCAAGGTAATCTCCATCTATGTCGGGCCGGTCAGCCGTGCGAACGTCCGTATCCGCGAGGAACGGGAGACCCGGCCCGCCCCGGTCAAAGCCCGGGTGCGCAAACAGGACCCGCCGCCGGTCATCGAGAAGCCGGGCAACGACACCTCGATGCCCACCCTGGTCGAAGCCTACCGCAACCTGCTCGCGATGTACAAGGTGTCGAGCATCATTCGCAGCAGTGTGGAACTGGACAAGATGCTCGACCAGGTGCTCGAACAGATTTTCCATAACCTCAAGGCCGAGCGCGGGCTGGTGATGCTAATTGACGACGAATCCGGCGAGTTGGTGCCGCGCGCTTTCCGGTCGCGCAGCGAAGACGACGGCACGGCGGAGATGACCATCTCGCGCAGCATTATCCATCAGGTGGTCGAGAAGCAGGAAGCCCTGCTGACCAGCGACGCCACGCTCGATGAACGCTTCAGCTCGAATGAGAGCATCGTCCAGCAGGACATCCGCTCGGCGATGTGTGCCCCGGTCAGCACCCGAAGCCGTGTTCTGGGGATTATCTACGTGGATTGCCTGACCCAATCCAACACGTTCAAAAAGGCCGACCTTGAGCTGCTGACGGCCATCGGGAACGAAGCGGGCATTGCGGTCGAAAACGGGATGCTCCGCGAGGCGAACATCAAGAGCGAGCGCCTCGCCGCGATGGGGCAGACCGTCGCCGGCCTCTCCCACTACATCAAAAACGTCCTGAGCTGTATGCAGGCCGGCTCCGAAATGGTCGAACGGGCCTTGCGCCACGAGAACGTGGAAAGCGTCCGCAAGGGCTGGGGCGTCGTCCAGCGCAACGAGCGCAAAATCGCCGAGCTGGTGATGGACATGCTCAACTACTCCACCGCTCGCCAGCCGGTGCGCGCCGCTTCGGACTTGAACAACATCCTCCGCGACCTGGTGGAGACCGTTCAGCCCCAGGCCGATACCCTTGGCGTGACCCTCGACCTGCAACTTGATGAAAAACTACCCACCGTCGAGGTGGACGCCTCCGGCATTCAGCGCTGCCTGCTTAATCTGCTGACCAACGCGATGGACGCGGTGCGCGGGGTCGAGGCCCCCAAAATAACGCTCACCACCGAACAACGCGACGGGCTCGCCGTGATGGGCGTGGCCGACAACGGCCCCGGCATTCCCGAAGCGGTGCTGCCGCGCATCTTCGATGTGTTTATGAGCACCAAGGGCAACCAGGGCACAGGGCTTGGGCTGGCGGTGGTCAAGAAAATCGTCCACGAGCACGCCGGCGAGATTTCAGCGGCCAATCGGCCGGAGGGCGGCGCTCAGTTCACCATCCAGTTGCCCTTCAAGCCCACCGACGCGCCGTCACAGAGCCTGTAACCCGGAAGCCTAACCACCGGAGGAAACCGCCGCCGCCCGTTGCACCGGCTCGCCTTGCCTGATATAATCCCGCCGTATGGCGTGTCCACAGCCGTCCCAACCCTGGAGGTATCTATGACCGAGTCCTTCGCCGGCCAACCCGCCCCGCAACTCAGTGACAACCTGCGCGGCAAGACCGCTCCCCATATCGGCGTGTTCAACCGCGATGAGCTCAATGAGATCATCGCTCTGGGCGAATGGTTCCGCGACAACCGTTACGACATGACCTACGCCCACCTGCTTCAGGGACGTGTGCTGGGGCTGCTGTTCGTTTATGAATCGACCCGTACCCGCCTGGGCTTCGAGACGGCGATGGCCCAGCTCGGCGGGACCAACATCTACTTGCCCGTGGCCTCGACCCAAATGGGCCGCGGCGAATCGATGGCCGACACCGCGCGAGCGATGGACCAGTATCTCGACGTGTTCTGCGGGCGACTCTGGAAGCAGGAGGATATGGACGCGGCTGCCGAGATCATGCACGTCCCCGTCCTGAACGCCTGCACCCCGCGCGACCATACCACGCACGTCATCGGCGAATTGATGGCCATCAAGCAGGCCAAGGGCCGCTTGGAAGGCCTCAACCTGGTGTACACCGGGATGGCCCGCGGCATCCTCCACTCGTTCCTGCGCGTCTGCCCGGTGATGGGCATCCACTTCGT
>CAZBCO010000058.1:0-3483 GCA_964490295.1 uncultured Planctomycetota bacterium | reverse complement strand
GCGAGGGCCGCCCGCCCGGGGGCTTGGGGGTTGAACCCCGTGTCGGTGGCGAGGACCTCCGGGGCCGAGCCAAACAGCCGCTCATGGTTTTCCCCGCTGACAAGACCAGGTTCTCCGCCGTATACACCGCCTTGCGGCCCCGCCCGCCCCTCGGGCCGCCCTGCGGCAACGAACACAAGTTCCCGGCGACCCCATCGAGACCCGCCGGATTCGCGTCCAGAATCTTGCTGAGCCTCTTGTATTTGTCGCGATGAACCCTTACAATCTTCGGCAGCAAGGCGTCGGACGCATCCGACCACGTGAAACACAAAACCGCACCGCTCTTTTGACGCATTCTTAGCCTCCTGTCTTGATGAAAATCAAATGGACAACGGGAGGATACGGGTGCGTCATTTTTTTTGTCAAGGCAACGGAAAGCGTATCCGGGACGATTTCCGCTTTCCGCAACAGAAACTACTTATGGCTTGTGGCATAGCCCAAAGTCTGATAAAATCAGCCGCGACCGGTAAGGGCTTGACTCAAGAGTTTTGACCGGTGAGACAGAACACGGTGTGTGCATGGAAGCATCGAATCCCGGCCCCAAAGGTCGCCCGGTCTGGCAAGGAGTATGAACTTGGAAAAGACAATCGTCCGAACGCAAAACGTCAAGCGCCTTTACCGCATGGGTAACGAAGAGGTCTATGCCCTGCGGGGCGTTGACCTCGAAATCTACACCGGCGAATATATCTCGATTATGGGTCCGTCAGGCTCCGGCAAGACCACCCTGTTCAACATGGTCGGCGGCCTGGACAAGCCGAGCGAGGGCAAGGTGTATATCGACGAGGTCGATGTCGCGAAGCTGGACTCCCGCGAGTTGGCCTGGCTCCGTTGCCGGAAAATCGGCTACATCTTCCAGACCTTCAACATCATCCCGGTGATGACCGCTTTGGAAAACGTCACGCTACCGATGACCTTCGCCGGGCTGAGCAGCGCGGAGTCGCGCGAGAAGGGGGCGCACCTGCTCGACAAGGTCGGCCTGGGTTCGCGCCTGCATCACAAGCCCTCTGAGTTGTCCGGCGGTCAACAACAGCGCGTGGCCATTGCCCGCTCGCTGGCCAACGACCCCGCGGTGATTCTGGCCGATGAGCCGACCGGCAACCTGGACCTCAAAACCGGACAGGAGATCATCGAGCTGCTTCAGGCGATGAACCAGGACGCGCAGGTCACGATCATCACCGCGACCCACGACATGAAGATGCTGAGCGCGTCGGACCGGATCGTGTGGATTCGCGACGGGCGCGTGGACCGGATCGAGAAGCGCAGCGACCTGGACATCAGCGAGGGCGACATCTCCGGCGTCGCGGAATAGCCTCCCGAGGCGATCCGGCCCGGTCAACGCCGCTTCGGAAAAATCGAAAAAAGCCCAAAAAAAGGTTCGATACGCCGTCTGGAGCCGTTATAATACAGCCACAATTGGGTGAGGTGCCCGTTGCTAGGTTGGAAGGGAACCTTTTTCTAGGAAGGGAGGTGACATAAAGAATGGCAAAAGCAAAGAAGTGCGCGAAGTTGGAGATGATGGTGGTCTCGAGCAAGGTCAAGGCGTACATCAAGGACAAGGGCTGCATGACGTCCGGTGACGCTCTGGAAGCGCTGAACTGCAAGCTGGCTTGCATGCTGGACGCCGCCGTAGAGCGGACCAAGGGCAACAAGCGCTCGACGGTCAAGCCGCAGGACCTCTAAACTGCGCCGATGTGATTTGAGAGAGCACCCGGGACAACGGTCGCGGGTGCTTTTCTCTTTCTCCCCTCCCCGCCATCTCCGTCGCCCCGTTATCCGTCGCTGATCCGTTCCCCCCTACGCCATACCAAGCCCTGCCGGCACCGCATATTCCCCCGATTTCACCAGCTAAAAAACCGTTGCCATAAATCCACATGTTGCCACACCATGTTGCCGAAACACATCGTTTTGCCACGGTAAAGGCCAAGACACAACATCGCCACATAATTATTTTAACTACTTAAGCATATATATAAAAAGACCTTATGCCATAGCTTGGGACTCACCAAACAACAACATCAAATATCAGGCATGCCATTTGCAGTAACACGACTGTTAGATATGTGCTACCGACTGAGGCGGTAAGATTTGGCGTCGCCGCGATTGAATAAGGTGGCGTACTCAGCGGCCCATAGCCGAGCACGAGCAGGCTTGAACATAGAATAACGGGCAGGCCCCGGTGCAGGGAACAGGGCCGGGCGAAGTTCCGTTTGGTTTTTTTTGGAAAGGAGGTGCTACGATGGCTTGATTCGTGCCACAGATTGTGCATACTGGTTCCCGGAGGAGCACACCGCATCGGGCGGTGCCGAGGTCTCTTCCGGGGTCAAACCGATGGCCCGCCCCAATGCGGCGGCCAGTCAAAGACCCTGACATAAGGACTTGATGAAATGAAAAGGATTGCTTTTGTTGCCCTGTTTGCTTTCGTGGTTTGCCATGCTGTCGCCGCCATCGCCGCCCCGACGTCGGTTGATATCTGGGACCTGCAGGCGGTGAAAGCGGATGGTGAGGGGACGCACGAGTCTCTCACCGGTGGCGGTCAAATCGTCGTGGAGGGGATTTTGCTGAATCAGACCCAAGACTACCTTAACGACCGGACATACCAAGTTTTTGTCCAAGGCGATGGTGGCGGGGGGGTGGCCGTCTACGCCGGGGCTTGGTATTACTTCGGAGACGAGGCGCTTTGGCAGGCCACATATACGCGCATGCAGAGCGATCCAACGTCGGGTCACGTCTTTCAGGCGGGCGACCGTGTCCGGGTGACGGGCCACACTTTGTTCTATCGCGGCAAGACGAATATCAATGAGCAGCACGAATCCGATGACGACTTCAACGTGACCATCGAGCTGCTGGAAGCGGACGTCGACATGCCCACGCCGAATAGTATCCCGAGTGTTGCGGATTGCCTTTATTTTGACGCCAACCGGAATGGTGGCGGCGAGCTTTACCAAGGGACATGGTCGCAACTGCAAGACGTGTGGATCGTCGGCGGAGCCTGGGAGAACGACGGAATGGTTCTGGTAACTGACAACGGCACTGACACGATTCCCGTGCATCTGTCCGCGATGGGTGATTTCGATCTGTACAGCGCCCCGATCGGGTCGTTCAGCGTCACAGGCGTCTTCAATCAGGAAGATGAATCGGAGCCTTACACGGGCGACTATCGCCTGTGGGTCAAGAGCTATTCCGATTTCAGTTTTGGCGGAGACGATACCTCGGCCCCGGTACCTGAACCCAGCGCGCTGGTGCTGGCAATGATGGGGCTGGGCGCGGGGCTGGCGCGCAACAAAAGGAGGACAATGTGAGTTCCAAGGAAGCACGAGTCATCGACTTATCCCCGGAGGATGTTTATCAGCCGCTGTTGAACGGCTGTCCGGAGACCTGTGGGATGCGGAGCGGGCGCCAGGCGCTCGCTCCGGGTTCCGAATGCGGCGAACACAGCACCAAGGC
>CAZBCO010000057.1:0-5054 GCA_964490295.1 uncultured Planctomycetota bacterium | reverse complement strand
TCTGTCCGCCGACGCGGCGGCTTCGGCCGACGTGCGGCAGACGCTCCGCAATCGCGCCCGGTACGAGGTGGCGAACAACTCCTACGCCAAGGGCATCGTCCTGACGCTGGCCAACGACTGCGTGGGCACCGGCCCGCGACTGCAACTGCTGACAGAAGACACGGAGATCAACCGTATCGTCGAGACGGCGTTTGCCGACTGGGCACGTGAGATTCGCCTGGCCGAGAAGCTCCGCACCATGCGAATGGCCAAGGCGACCGACGGCGAGGCGTTCGCGCTGTTGACCGGCAACCCGGTGCTGCGGTCGCCGGTGAAGATCGACGCTCAACTTGTCGAAGCCGACCGGATCACCAATCCGGCCCTACGAATGGTGGACGACACCGCCGTGGACGGCATCCAGTTCGACCGGCATGGCAATCCGCGCCAGTACCTGGTGCTGCGGCAACATCCCGGCCAGACCAGCTTCCCCTCGACGGTCGATGCGTTCGACCTCGTGCCGGTGGGATCGATGATTCACTGGTTCAGGCCCGATCGCGCAGGCCAGCATCGCGGCGTACCGGAGATCACGCTCGCGCTGCCGCTGTTCGCGCAGCTGCGGCGTTACACGCTGGCGGTACTGGGCGCTGCTGAAACGGCGGCAGACTTCGCAGCAGTGCTGTTTACCGACGCACCGGCCAGCGGTGAAGCGGCGGCGGTCGAGCCGATGGACATCGTCGAGCTCGAGAAGCGAATGGCCACCGTGCTGCCCGATGGTTGGAAGCTCGGACAGATCAAGGCCGAGCAGCCGGGCACGACCTACGGCGAGTTCAAGCGTGAGCTGCTCAACGAGATCGCCCGCTGTTTGAACATGCCGTTCAACGTCGCGGCGGGCAATTCCTCGGGCTACAACTACGCCTCCGGTCGCCTGGATCACCAGACCTACTTCAAGTCGATCCGCGTCGAGCAGGCCGACTGCAACGGCGTCGTGCTCGACCGCATCTTCGCTGCCTGGCTGAGCGAGGCCAGGCTGCTCCGCGACTTCGCCTTCCTGCGTGGCATTGATCTGCTGCCGCACCAGTGGTTCTGGGACGGGACCGAACACGTCGACCCGGCCAAGGAAGCCAGCGCCCAGGCCACGCGGCTGTCGAACAACACGACCACGCTGGCGACCGAGTACGCCCGCCAAGGCAAGGACTGGGAAACCGAACTGCGTCAGCGGGCCAAGGAAAAACAACTCATGAAGGAACTGGGGCTGAGCGAAGCCCAGGTCCACCCCGAACAGCCGTCGCAAGACGACGAGGAGGACGACACGGATGTCGAAGACCAACGACAAGCAGCCTGAGTTCGTGACGATGCGCGGACCGCTGACGGTCGAAGCGGCTGAGAGCGAAAAGGCTCTGCCGCAGTTCCGCATGGTCGCCTACACGGGTGGGTTGATGCGGATCGCCGGGTTCCCGCATCCGGTCGTGGTTGACCTGGCGGGCCTGGACATCCCGTCGCAGAACCTGCCGATCCGCCTGGATCACGAGCGCCGCCAAGGCGTGGGTCATACGCATCGAGTCACCGTCGAAAGCGGTCAACTCGTCGCCGAGGGCCTGATCAGCCGTGACACCTCGTGGGCGCGGGACGTGGCGCGAAGCGGCGTGAACGGCTTCCCCTGGCAGGCATCCATCGGCGCGGCGGTCGTCGAGGCCGAGATGGTGCCCGCCGGACTCAGCGTCAAGGTCAATGGCCAATCGTTCACCGGCCCCGTGCATGTGGTGCGGCAGGCGGTGCTCAAAGAGATCAGTTTCGTCGACAGCGGTGCCGACACGGGCACCACCGCCCGGATCGCAGCCCAAGACAAGGAGAATCACGCGATGAGCGACAAGGACGTCACCACCACGGAAACCACCGAGCAGGCCTCGGAAACCCAGGACCAGCACGAGGAGAAGATCGAAGCGCGGGCGGATGAGGGCAAGGAGGCCCCGTCCGTCAACGACTCGGTCAAGACGATGCGCGCCGAAGCGGCCGCTGAAAGCAAGCGAATCGCCGCGATCCGCAACGTCTGCGCCAACAAGCACCCGGACATCGAGGCCAAGGCCATCGAGGACGGCTGGGACGAGAGCCGCACCGAACTGGAAGTGCTTCGCGCTTCCCGGCCCAGCGCGCCCGGCGTGCTGAGCGGACGCGCCGACGCCACCCCGAAGGTGATCGAAGCGGCCGCGTGCCTGGCGATGAACGACTTCAACGACGAACAGCTCGTCAAGGCCTACGGCGAGCAGACGCTCGACGCCGCCCATCGGTTCCGCAACATCGGCGTGGCGGGCGTGATCCGCCTGGCTGCCGCCGCCGAGGGGCACTACATCCCGGCGGTGGGCGCGAGCCCAACGGAGATTCTCGAAGCCGCCGCCAGCACGATGAGCCTGCCGGGCATCATGTCCAACATCGCCAACAAGAGCCTGCTGGCGGGCTTCGACCACGTCGAGAACGCATGGCGTCGGGTTGCCAAGATCGGCTCGGTCCGCGACTTCAAGACCGTCACCCGCTACCGCGCCACCGCTGACATGAGCTTCGAGCCCATCGCCTACGGCGGCGAGTTCAAGCACGGCGAGGTCGGCGAGGAGTCGTACACCAACAAAGCCGACACCTACGGGAAGATGTTCGGCATCTACCGCGAGGACATCATCAACGACGATCTCGATGCACTAAAGGATGCGCCGTTCCGCATCGGCGAGGGCGCTTCCCTGACCATCAACAAGGTCTTCTGGACGCTGTGGCTGAGCAACCCCAACAGCTTCTTCTCCAGCGGCCACAAGAACTACAAGACCGGCGCGGACACCGCGCTGAGCGTGGACGGGCTGACGCTGGCCCGCAACACGTTCAGCAAGCAGCGCCGCCCCGGCGGTAAGGACCCGCTGGGTGTGCGGCCGAAGCTGCTGCTGGTTCCGGCCAGCCTGGAGATCATGGCCGACCTGCTGATGGGCTCGACCACGCTCAACGAGGCGGCTTCGACGCCCAAGAGCAACAAGAACCCGCACGCCAACAAGTTCGAGGTCGTCGCCAGCGACTACCTGGACAACGAGGACTACACCGGCTCCTCGGACAAGGCCTGGTATCTGCTCGCCGAGCCGAGCGCCATCCCGGCCATCGAGGTCGTGTTCCTCAACGGCAAGCAGGTGCCCACCGTGGAGAAGAACGACATGGTCTTCAACCGGCTGGGCATCGAGTTCCGGGGCTACCTCGACTTCGGCGTGAAGGAACAGGACCAGAGCGGCACCCGTCTGGAAGTCGCGTTCACCTGGCACCGGGGCGAGGTCACGGCCGTGGCGTAGGCGCAAGACAACGCCCCGCAGGTTAGGCCCACGGGGCGTTGGTTGGGCAATCACGGAATCGGACTGTGTCAGACCGTGCGTCGCCGGCGGATAAGCGCCAGCCCGCCCAGGGCCAGAAGACCCATCGTCGCCGGTTCGGGCACTACAAACAGCTCCCGGCCGCCCACGCCGTCGTCGGCTTCGAAATACAGCTTGCCGTCAAACACTACCAGATCACGAGGATAGCTGCTTCCAAGCGGATTGGTGTCCGCGACGAGGAATGTGTTGACACCATCAAATGCCCATAGTTCTGTGTCCCCGGCATCGTCACTGGCCGCAAAATACAGCTTGCCGTCAAACTCAGCCATGTAGCTCGGGGAAGAACCGAAGGAATAAGTGCTGATATCCTCGACAAGAGATGCTGTCGTGCCGTCGAAAGTCCAGAGTTCGAAATTGTCACCAATGTACGAAGGCGGATCGCCCGGGAACCAGCCCGGATATTCCTGGTATGTGTCACTTGCACGGAAGTAAAGTTCCCCGCCAAAGGAGGTCATGCCCATCGGTGCGCCGCCCGGGACGCCTAGGATGATGTCCGCTTCGACCGTAAAGTCGGTTCCGTCGAATGAGACCAGTTCCGATCCGGTCGTGCCGTCCAGATCAGCGTGCATATACATCTTGCCGTCCGAATGAACCATGAAACTGCCCGGGTTATACATACCCGTCCAACTGCTCTCCCGCGTGAGGTCTGAACCGTCATACGACCACATCTCGGTGCCGACCCAGCCTTCCTCGGTGTCTGGGTTTTCGTAGCTGGCCTGGTAGCCGGTCATGTAGACCTTGCCGTTGTAGGCAGTCAGCCATTCGGGGCCAAAGGAACCGAAGAGGCTCTTCTGGTCCCAAGTCCCGGTGTGGATATCGGAGATCCGGGCCGCATTACCACTGGCGGCGTCGTATTCCCACAACTGAGCGCCCACTGTAACACTTGGATATCCACCGGTCGACTCGCTGCTCCAGCCTTCGAAGTACAGCTTGTTATTCACGACAGCCATGCGGGTATCGCCAAAACCCAGATTTTGAGTACCGGTCATGCGCAAGGCATTACCACTGCTGTTGTCCATAACCTTCGAGACGGTGTTGCCATCGTATTTCCACAGATAAGCTTCGCCGTATGAATTAGTTTCGCTACCTACATTAGCGCGGAAATACAATTCATCGTTGTAGACAATCAGGTCCCGTGGACTGGATGCTCCAAAAGTATTGATGTTGCTCAAACGCGTTACCGCGCTGCCGTCGTACTTCCACAACTCTCTGCCATACGTGCCGTCATCTGCGGAAAAGTACATTGCGCCATCAAAAACGGTCATACCTCGCGGACTGGATCCGAGCAGACCGGGATTGATATCAGCCACGCGTGTCACCTCTGCGGACAGCGGACTGACCGACAGCAGCAGTGCTGCAATGGGCAGAGACAGAAGTACCTTCTTGTTCATCATTCGCTCCTTTTTGCCGAACTTGTTCATCATTCGCTCCTTTTTGCCGAAACGGGCCGGCTTCCCTCGCTTGCCACTCCAAAGGACAAGTTACATTTCTTCCGACGCCCCCGGCGGCTCAAACCGGCGTCGGCTGATCTCGACCGCTTAGCTCCTTCCTCCAGGAACGGCCAAAACCAGCAACCATATTCTACCCCCCCCCCCGAAATTCGTCAAGTTAAATCTGGATGAAGGCATCCGTTGAAATACCGGGAAAGCCCCGACACTTCGGGCCTCGGCGGGGTAAGTAAGG
>CAZBCO010000056.1:0-6537 GCA_964490295.1 uncultured Planctomycetota bacterium | reverse complement strand
CGGGCCGCCGGTGCCGAACCGCCGGAAGCTCGGCGGCGACGAGGTCGCCCTGTTCATGCCCAAGTTCCTCGCCACCCATACCGACCGGCGGCTGTTCATCGCCGATCCAGGCAATCAGCGTATCGTCAGCGTTAAGATCGATTACCACGCGAGCGAGACGGTCGCGCTGAAGGACGTGAAATAATCCCCTGGGGCTACTTGGCCGACTTCTCCTGTTCGGCCTTGGCGCGGGCTTCGGCGACCGCTTTCCGGATATCGGCGGGCAACTCCTTCACCGCCATCGCGCGGCCGTCGGCGTAGAGGATGAAATACTTCGAGGGTCTCGGCACGTCCGGGTCCACAATAAACGCGGCAAGGTCCACCAGCAGCCAGGTGTCTCTGGGCAGCCGGTCAAGGCTCTTGCCGTTCACCTTGCTGTTCCATGCGTAAGTTAACCCCTTTTGCTTGAGTGGTTTGGGGGCAAAGGGGGAAACAAAGAGCTTGGGGTTGGCCCCGCTCCCCAGCAGGCGGATGATTGACTTCGGGTCCTTGACCGGATCGCCCTTGGGGTAAAAGGCCGCATCGGGCAGGCGATTCGTCATGCAGTGCATCTTGATCAGCAAATGGATTTGCTGAAGGCTGGCCGTGCCCTTCAGCTCATTGGCCTGATTGATCACATAGCCGTAGTTGCCCTTGGCGTGCATTCCGGTCATCAGCCCGCTGACCACCAGCACTTCAACCAACGTGAACGCCAGGGTTTTTCGATGTGCCCGAGCCCATAGCATGGCCTTATCCTCCAAAGACGTGCTGTCCCCCTGTTTTTATTGTAGGCGAACTCGGAGCTCCGGCGCAAGGGACGGGGTGTCCCGGCTCGATCCCGTCCCTCGCTTGCCCGGTCAGACGTGGTCAAAGACGATGCTCGCTACCTCGACGCCGTCGATCTTGGAAAGCTCGCTGGTCAGGTCCAGGACTTGCTCCTCGTCGTCCAACAATTCCAGCAACAGCACGCCCGCCTTGCTGCACGAGTCCTTGGAGGTCTCATGCAGTCCCAGCCGCGTTTTAATCAGACATCCGTATTGGCTGAGGATAGCCTGAAGTTCTGCCACTTGCTGCGTCCGGTTTGTCACGTGGACACCCAGAATGACGTGCCTGTCTCCGTACATCTGATGTTTCCTCCGAACAAGAGTAATCCGGCCTGCGAATCGGCTGTTGCCGATTCCTTGCGGCTATTCTGTCCTCCTGGTGCGATGCTGTCAACACAAAATCACCTCGCCCCGGTTTGTGACTATGTGATGAAGGCGTGCCGCCGGAGAACCCGACGCCTTGTTGCCGATAGACAGCCGCTTGCGGTAGGGTGGAATACGGCTTAAAATCATCCCGCCCGATTTTTTCTAAGGAACTATCCGCATCGTCGGTGTATAAAGGGTAGATGCGAGGAACCACATGACAGGGTCGCAATCGGGACGACGGCAGATGGAAGCCTTTTACCTGAAATATGCCCCGCGATTGACGGCCTATGCGCGATCTTTCGGCACCGGGAACGGGCACGCTCCGGAAGATGTGGTTCAGGAAGTTTTTCTGGGGCTGATTCGCAACCGGGCCGAGATTTGCGAGCCGAGTGCGCTGCCCTTTCTGTTCCGAGCGGTGCGCCACCGGTTGTTGAACTTGCAGCGGTCGGCCGGGCGTCGGCAGAAGCACGAGCGACAGCGGGCTGCCGGAACCTCCTGCGTGTTTGAGGTGGAGCCGGGGCGCGAGGAGGAGACCGCCCGGCTGGAGGCGGCTCTCGCCCGGCTGCCCGACGAGCAGCGCGAGGTAGTGGTGATGCGTATCTGGGGCGGCATGACGCTTCAGCAGGCCGCCGAGGTGCAGGAGGTGCCGCTGAAAACCGCCGCCTCCCGATACGATTACGGGCTGCGAAAACTCAAGGCGATGATGGAGTTGCACCATGAACGATAAAAACAGCTTGCAGGAGTTTGAGGCGTATCTGGGCACATTTCGGCCGGCGAGCGTCCGGCGTCCGGTGCGGCATCGGGCGATGCGGCGGCTGCTGGCCGTCGCTTGTGCCGCGGGGCTGGCGGTGGTCGTCTGGCTGGCGGTAACCGGTCCGCAAGATCCGGCGTTGCCTGATCCGCCGAAGGATATCGCGCACATCGAACCCGCGCCGCCAACGTGGCCCAAAGAGCGGGTAGCCCCGGTCCCTGTCGCGAATTTGATGGTCTCACGGAGCTTGATTGGCGATGAAGAGAAGCTTTTCGCCTATCTTGAGACTCCGGAAGACTTCGAGGTTGCGGAAGGTGGCCCATCGGGGACATGGTTTGATGTCGTGGTCAGTTGGAGTCATTATTGAGGCGCCGCAGATGATGATGAGTATGCAGGAAATCAAAGGAGCAACGATATGAAAAGGCTATGGATGGGGTTGGCGATTTGCGGTCTGATGACGGGCCTCGCGTTTGGAGCGGAGCCGGAGCGCAAGGTCATTACCCTGTGCGGGCACCGGATGGAGCTGCGCACCGGGGAGGAGATCAAGGCCCTTGGATTAACCTGGGTGGATGTGCCCGACGCGGAGAACGCGAGCACCTACTACATTCAGGGTGCAAACGCACTGCACCAGCTTGCGGCCGAGGACAACGCCTGGTACGACGAGTTGCAACACGCGCTTCGGCACGGATGGGACAAGTCTTTGAAGACCCTCGCGGAACGCCTGGGCCAGACTCAGGCGGCTCTGGATTTCTACCGCAAGGGTGCCGCGATGGATAAGTGCCAGCTCCCTCTCAATAAGTCCGATTTCCTGATGGGAATGCTGTTGCCGGACCTGTCCAAGGCTCGCGAGGCGGCGCGGCTGCTCGCCGGCAACGCCCGGCGCCATGAGGCCCACGGACGCTTCAAGGAGGCCATGGATGATTATCTGGCCATCCTCCGAATCGGTGAACACTATGGCAACGGACGGACGTTGATCGCTCATCTGGTGGGAACGGCCTGTATCCAGATCGGGACCGATGCGTCGGTCAGCGGCCTTTGTCGTTATGAGTATCCTCCCCAACAGATAAAACGGCTGATTACGGCCTTGGCCGAGCGTCGCGACCGTTTGCCCCGCTTTGAGCATGCGATGCAAACGGAACGAGCCTTCGGGTTGGGCACCATTGACGAGATAATGAACCTCGGGCTGGGCGGCGTGGATGTGATGTGGCGGGGAGGGGGTTCGGGCGAAATGCCAAAACCTTCCAGGCTTGCCGTCCGTGTGAACCGCCTCTTGTGGCCGGACCAGACGATCAAGAAGGACGTGGCCGCGTTTTACGACCGCAGCATCGAGGCGGCGAAGAAGTCTTTTTACAAAGAAGGCGCCCGGCCCGATCTGATGAAGGGAATCAAGTCGTGGAACTTTTTTGCCCAGCTTCTGCTGCCGGCGCTTGGACATACTCGTCAGGTGATGGTGCGCGGCGAGGCTCGATACGAGATGCTGGGCCTGGTCGCGGCTCTCAAGCTCTACCGGCAGCAGGTGGGCGTATGGCCCGACGAACTCGGTTGGCTGATTCAAGATAAGATCATCGCCAAACTGCCGACGGACCCGTTCAGCGGCAAGCCCTACCGCTACAAGCTCGATGAGGGGCATTTTGTGTTGTACAGCGTTGGGCCGGATATGAAAGACGACGGCGGCAAGATTGACGGGAACAATGCCCCTGATGTAGGCTTTAGCAGCCGTTTTGATCTGCCCAAGCCCTATGGTAAGGAGTAAGACATGAATCACAGACGATTCGGAAAGTGTTTCGCGGCGCTGGTTTTTGTCGCGGGGTTGGGGTGGGGGGCCGCGTTACGGGGCGCGGAGACAGCCCCCGCGCTGCACGTTCGGGGCGATGTCTTGGCGGCGTTCTCCGTCAAAGATATTCGCCCGTTCATTCCTGCCCTGACCGAACTGCTTCAAGCCATGGGAGAAGTCCCCGAGGTGGTGAACACCTTTCTGCAAGGTGCGGGGCAGGTCATCGCCGGGCGGATGTCCCTGGTGATGACGCCCGCCGCGAATCGCCCTGGGAGCCTCGATGGGCTGATCGTCGTTTCGGTGGACGAGTCCAGGCAGAAGGTCGACGACCTGCTTGTGAAGACGTTCAAGGGCTTGGCCGATAAGGACACCGTCACCTTCTCCACGGTGGGCGGCATTCGGCAGTTGCAGGTCAAGAACAGCCCCATTGCTCTCTACTGGATCGTGCGGGGCGGCCAACTGTTTCTCGGCAGCCACCGGCGTACGGTGCTGGAAACTCTCGCACCGCAAGGCACTCGCCCCAAGTCCTTCGCCGCCTGTAAGGCCTTGGGCAAATATATCAACTGGTCCGGCGACGTGACCGGATTTGTCAACCTGCATGAGGTGTTCTGGAAGCAGATGGACAAGCGGTTCCAGCAGGACGGCGAGCCGGATTGGCCCTTGAGCTCCACCGCCTGGCTCTACAAGTGGCTGGCCCCGAACCAGCTCAGCGCGGTCGGGTTCTCGTGGACCGGCGACGGCCAGGGCGGCTCCGGCCGGGTCGCCGTCCTCGCCCCCAGCCCGCGCACCGGCCTGCTGACGATGTTCGACCTGCCCAACCGCCCGCCGGCCAACCTGGATCAGATTCCGGAGCAGGTGCAGGCCTTCTCGGCGATGATGCCCGACACCGCGCGGCTGGCGGAACGATGGGCCGCGCTGATGAAGGCCCTGGACCCCGATGTCGGCGACGAGTTCCGCTCCGAGCTGAGCGCCTTCAACAAGGAGCTGGGCGTCAACTTGGAAAAAGACCTGCTGGGCAACTTCGGGGCCTTCACCACCGCCGCGCGGCTGCCCGGCGGCGGGATGCTGGGCACATACAGCGTGGTCGAGCTGCGCGACCCCGCGGCCTTCCAGAAGTCCGTCGAGGCGCTGGCCCGGTACAACGAAACCCCGCTGCGCACCGCCACACGGAACGGGCGGACGTTTCACCTGTTTCCCACCCGGCCGAGCACCGGCTACACCGTCGTCGGCAATCGGCTGTATTACTCCGACAGCTTCGAGGCCATCGAAGAAATGCTGGCCCTGGGCCAGGGTGGCAAGACGCTGGCGGCCTCTGAGCCGTTTCGGAAGCTCCGCGCCCGGCTGCCCAGGGAGAGCCTGATGCTGATGGCGGTCGATGCCCAATGGGCCGCCAATTTCGCCCAGACCGCCCTGGCCTGGCTGCCCCCCCTGCGTCAGAACGTCAACTTGAAGGCTCTGGACGAGGCGCTCGAACCCTTGCGCGAGGCCGGCCCCGGCCTGAGCGTCGGTGCGGCCCTTCGCAACGAGCCGGACGCCTTTGTGCTGCACCTCGAAAGCCGGGCCGGCGATGTTTGGAAGCTCTTGCCCGAACTGTTGCCCGCACTGGGCCGCTCATACTTCAAGGTCATCAAGAAGTAACACCCGCAGCATGGCCCCCAACGTGGCGCGGGCTCCCCGATGCCAAACCGTTTCGCCACGCCTCCGCTTGGCCGCGCAAATTGACCGGGGGCATCGGACCTGTTATCATCCGTCGGCGACCGGTTGGAACCGTGCAACCCGATGGAGCGGCTTGTGATGATCGAAGGCGTGATTTTTGATATGGACGGCGTGCTGGTGGACTCGGAGCAGTTCATCTGCGAGGCGGCGATCCGGATGTTCGCCGAGTTGGGCGTAACCGCCCGCCCGGAGGATTTCGTTCCCTTCATCGGCGCGGGCGAGAACCGCTACGTCGGCGGCCCCGCCGAACAGTACGGCCTGAAGCTCGACGTGGCCCGCGGCAAGGCACGCACCTACGAGCTTTACGGCGAGGTGGTACGCGGGCGGCTCAAGCTGCTGCCCGGCGTGAAGGCGTTCTTCCAGCGCTGCCGGGAGCGCGGTCTGAAGCTGGCTCTGGCCACTGCGGCCGACGAGGTCAAGATGCTCGTCAACCTGAATGAGACGGGCCTGCCCGCTGACGGCTTTGACGCCTTGGTGCATGGTCTGGACGTCACGCGCCACAAGCCTGACCCCGAAGTGTTTCTGCTCGCCGCTCGGCGGATGGGCGCGGCCATCGAGCGCTGTCTGGTGGTCGAGGACGCGGTCAACGGCGTGCAGGCCGCCAAGGCGGCGGGGGCGCGATGCCTGGCCCTGACCACCAGCTTCCCCCCGGAGCGGCTCGCCGACGCCGACTGGCACGCCGCCAACCTGGCCGAAGCCCCCGACGCCGTGCTCGACTGGTGAGTTCCAGCGGCAGCCCATGACGCCCCTTCTCCCCGCTTGTCCGCCGTTTGTCGGTGTGATGAGGGGCAGCAAGCCCGCAAGGCAAAAACACGCCCTTCGGTTTGACATCGCCCCCGACTTTGACTACGATTAGAGAACAACGCTTGCCTTGGCAAGGGTTTCCGATATCGGGTTTGGCGCGCGTCGTTCCGGCCGGCGAGATGCGGGCAATGAGCTTGGCGATAAGTGGAGGGAACGAATGCGGCAATTATTGAACTTCGGTGCAGCAAGGACATTGATGGTGGCGGCTTTCATTGCTAGCGGGACGGGTTCGGGGCTTGAGGGGGCTGAAGCCTCGAAAGGCGGCCCGGAGAATCGGGAGAAGG
>CAZBCO010000055.1:0-2977 GCA_964490295.1 uncultured Planctomycetota bacterium | reverse complement strand
CAGCGGATGGACTCCAGCGCCAGCCGATGGTCGAAGTGAATATCGGCGACCAGCGGGATGCGGATGGAGCGTTTGATCTCGCTCAGGGCGGCCGCGGCCTGCATGGTGGGTACCGCCACGCGCACAAGATCACAGCCGGCCGCTTCCAGGTCGTGAATCTGCCGCAACGTCGCCGCCACGTCCTCGGTGTGCGTGTTGGTCATCGACTGCACCGCGATGGGCGCACCGCCGCCGACCTGCACCGATCCCTTGAACACCGCCCGCGTCTTGCGCCGTTGCATCGCTTCTCCTTGTCGATTCCACGGCCCGGTGGCCTGCGGCTCAATCAATCTCCGGCAGCTCGGCCATGGCCTTGGCGATGGCCTCGTCGGGATGCTCGAAGTCGGTCAGGCCCACGTTGAGGTATTTGTCGTACGCGGTCAGGTCGAAATGGCCGTGTCCGGAGAAGTTCATCACGATGACCTCCTCGCGGCCCTCGGCCTTGCAGCGTAGCGCCTCCTCGACGGTCGCGGCGATGGCGTGCGAGGTTTCCGGCGCGGGCAGGATGCCCTCGGTGCGGGCGAATTGCAGCGCCGCCTGGAACGCCGGGTTCTGGGGATAGGCTCGCGGCTCGACCAGGCCGTGCTGAATCAGCAGCGAGACTTGGGGACTCATCCCGTGATAGCGCAGCCCGCCCGCGTGGATGCCGTTGGGCACGAACGAATGCCCCAGCGTCATCATCTTCATCAGCGGCGTCATCTTCGACGTGTCGCCGTAGTCGTAGCGGAACTGCCCGCGCGTCATCGTCGGGCAGGCGGTCGGCTCGACCGCGATCATCTTGATGGCCGCCCCGTCCATCTTGTCGGGCATAAAGGGGAACACCAGCCCGCCGAAGTTGCTGCCGCCGCCGCAACACCCGATCAGCACGTCCGGCATCTTCTCGCCCGCCTTGGCAAGCTGCTGCTTCGCCTCCAGCCCGATGATGCTCTGGTGGGTCATCACGTGGTTCAGCACGCTGCCCAGCGCGTAGTTGGTGTCGGCGCGCCCGGCGGCGACCTCCACCGCCTCGCTGATGGCGATCCCCAGGCTGCCCAGGCAGTCGGGGTCCCGGGCCAGCACCGCCCGCCCGGCGGCGGTCTCGGACGACGGGCTGGGCACACACTCCGCCTTCCACACCTGCATCAGGTTCCGGCGATAAGGCTTCTGGTCATAGCTGATCCGCACCATGTAGACCTTGCACTGCATCTCCATCAGGCAGCAGGCAAACGACAGGGCGCTGCCCCATTGCCCCGCCCCGGTCTCCGTCGCCAGCCGGGTGATGCCCGACACCTTGTTGTAATACGCCTGGGCCACCGCGGTGTTCGGCTTGTGGCTGCCCGCCGGGCTGACCGACTCGTTCTTGTAGTAGATATGCGCCGGGGTCTCCAGCGCCAGCTCCAGCGAGCGGGCGCGCACCAGCGGGGTGGGGCGCCACAGGGCCAGCACGTCCAGCACCGGCTCCGGGATCGCAATCCACCGCTCGGTGCTCATCTCCTGTTCGAGCAGCGGCGGCGGGAAGATCGCCGCCAGAGCGTCCGGGCCGATGGGCCGGTGCGTATCGGGGTCGATATACGGCGGAATCTCCCACGGCATATCCGCCGCGATGTTATACCATTGCGTCGGCATCTCCGACGGGCTGAGATAAATCCTGCGTTCGTTCACCATCCGATCCTTTCTCAACAGGCACCATAAGCCGGGGGCCGGCGTATCATCGGATATCATAGGAGCACACCCCGCCGATTTCAAGCGCGCCGCAGGCGGGGTTTCACCGCAGAGCACGCGGAGGTCGCAGAGAGCGGAGGGAGGGGAGGCGGAGAGGGCGGAAGGACGGTGAAACGGGGAAGGGGAGCACGGGGGCGCGGGCGTCCCGCCCGCACGTTCGGATTTTTAATCACGGGCGGGACGCCCGTGCCACGTTTCGAGCAGGAGCACGAGTACGAGTACGAGCAGGAGCACGAGTACGGGAAAGCCTGCGTTATATTCCCACCTCTGCGTCCTCTGTGGTGAAATGCTTTCGTCCCCTTTGATCCGCGTCAATCTGCTTGTCCGACGTAAACTTGGCGAAGCCGGATCAGGGCGGCTCCCCTCCCCACAAATTCCGCCCGAAATGACACGCGAGTCTGCAACTCGTTGATTATGAATGCGATACGGCTTCATGAGGTGCCAGGCACCTCTTGCGGGCACCGCATGCTCCCCTCATGTGTACCGCTTCTCCCCAGCCGCAACGCGGCGAAATACTAATAGCCAGGGGCAGCGCCCCTGGTATAATGTCATACCATCAGCCAAGCCCTGAAGGGGCGAAATGAGGAGCCTGTTATGCCTCAATCCCTGTCGCAGATCATCCTCCATATCGTGTTCAGCACAAAGGATCGCCGCCCGTGGATCCGCCCCGACATCGAATCCGAACTGCATCGATACCTGGTGTCGGTCTGCAATGCCTGCGATTGCCCTGTCCGATATATCGGCGGGGGCGCCGATCACGTCCATCTTGTATGCACCCTCTCCCGAACCGTCGCCGTGAGCGATCTGCTTGAAGAGATCAAGAAGCGGTCGTCCAAGTGGGTCAAGACACGGGACGGAGCGTTTCGCCTCTTCGCCTGGCAGCGCGGCTACGGCGTATTTTCGTTAGGGCAGTCCCAATTGGGGTCGGTGGCGCGATACGTCACCCAGCAGAGCGAGCACCACAAAAAGCGCGATTTTCAGGAGGAGTTCCGCGCGTTGTTGCGTCGATACGGCGTCGCGTACGACGAGCGGTATGTGTGGGATTGACGATGGGCGGTATTTCGCCCCTACAGGGCTTCTCGTATTTGGGCGATGATGACCTGGGGCGTTGCCCTGATCTTTACCCACAGATTTGCGAGGGGGCGGTCGTCGCGGTGTCGAGGGGAATAAAACTGGGGTTTGCGTTCGGATTCTGCTATACCATGTGGTATGAGATCGAAGTCGTGGACCATGGATG
>CAZBCO010000054.1:0-3638 GCA_964490295.1 uncultured Planctomycetota bacterium | reverse complement strand
CCACGGAGAGAAAGCAAGCACCACGACGGCCAGAACGGCCAACCAGGGGACGAGCTTGCGTCGGTTCTCTCGCCAGGTCAGCAGGAAAAGAAGGGACTGAGCCGCCACAAAGAACACGGCGTAAAGATGGGTATAGAGCGCCGCGATATTGGTCAGGCCCAGAGCAATCCATGCCCACGGATGCCCACGACCCTTCTCGTCCTTGAAAATGACATCCATCGCCAGCATCGACCCCATCAGCAGGGCAAGAAGCATCGCAAAGGCTCGGGCCTCCTGTGCGAAATGAATATGAAACGTCGAGACCGCCATAAACCCTGCTGCGATCAGGCCGGTGCGCTCATTGTAGAGCCGGGCACCCAGAAAATAGGTGAGAATCAAAGCGATCAGGCTGGGGGCGAGCGAGAGCGACCGAACCCCGGCCTCGCTGGTCCCAAAGACTTGAATCCAGAAATGCAGCGTCACGAAATATCCCGGCGGATTCCGCGGGTCCTGACGCGCCGCCTCGGCCAGCGGGCGGTCGGCGGCCTGCACCGAGTACGCCTCGTCGATCCACAGGCTTTCGGTCGAAAGGTTCATCGACCGCAGCAACACCGCCGCCACCACAATGGTGCTCAGCACGCCCAGTAATTTAAGCGATGGCCCCCTGGTCGCCAGAGCACGCTCCCGTTCTGCGAACACCCACAACTTGCTGCCCGCAAAATTGAACAGCGTCCCCACCGCGATGCCCAAAAACTGGGCCAGCATGGCATGGTACCCGAACTGATCCACCAGCAGGTGCAATACCGCCAGATTCACCCCCAGGGCCACCACGGCGACGGTGAAGAACTGAACATATTGCACCCCCACACCTTGCCGCTCGCCCACCCGGAAGGTCCATACCCGGTTCCAATAGTAATTGAACGTGACCGCGCAGAGAAAGGCGATGGTCGCCGACACCATATAATTGATGCCGAACACATTTATCCCCAGCCAGAAGATCGCCAGGTTCAGCACCGTCCCCGCACCGCCCACGGCCAGGAACTTCACAAACTGCATCAACACCGCCTTGCTGTCTTGCTCGGAAGCCATTGGCTCCATTCTCCTTAGCGACCATAGACCCGCGCCGGCGGTCAATCCGTTGGCGACCGCTCCGGTCCTTCCCGTCCGCCCCGCGAGCGGCGGGGGGCATGCGAACGGACGTTATTATACATTGGCCCGTTGGGATTGTGAACCGTAATTCGCCCGGCCTCGATGCCGCTTCAGCCCTGTAGGGGCGACATAGGAAAGCGGCCGCTTCGGCGGCGTGGCTCAGGGGCGTTTGGGGGGGCGGTAGGTTTCTTTGCGGAGGCCGAGGCGTTTCATTTTTTCGTAGAGGGAGCGTGGCTCGATGCCGGCGCGGCGGGCACATTCGCCAATGCGGCCGCCGGTGTCTTCAAGCAGTCCGGAAAGGTAGGCTCGCTCGAAATCCTGGAGCACCTGGGCGCGGACCTCACGGAGCGGGCGGGAGCGCCAGTCGGCATAGCGGTCGAGCATCGAGCGGGCGTCGGCCGGCCCGGCGAGCGGTCCGCCGCGAATCACCGCGGGGAGGTCGCGGAGCGTGATCTCTGTGTCGCATAACAGCATGCCGCGTTCCAGCACGTTGATCAGCTCGCGGACGTTGCCGGGCCAGTCGTAGCGCTGCATCGCCTCCAGGGCGTCGTCGGTGATACTGCTGATCTGGCGGCCGACGCGGGGGCGGAGGTGTTCGAGGTAGCTGGCGACCAGCTCGGGGATGTCTTCGCGGCGCTCGCGGAGCGGGGGGATGGTGGCGGTGACCACACTGAGCCGATAATAGAGGTCTTTGCGGAACCGGCCGGCCCGGACGTCGGCTTCGAGGTCGCGGTTGGACGCAGCCAGGACGCGCACGTCGACGGGCACGCTGGTCTCGCTGCCCAGACGCTGGATGGTGCGCTCCTGGAGCACACGGAGCAGCTTGACTTGCAGGTGAAGCGGCATCTCGCCGATCTCGTCGAGGAAGATAATGCCATGATGCGCCAGCTCGAACATCCCCCGCCGGTCGCGCGTTGCACCGGTGAAAGCCCCTTCCACGTGGCCGAAGAGCTCGCTTTCGAGCAGCGATTCCGGCAAGGCTCCGCAGTTCACGGCGACGAACGGGCCTTGCGAGCGGGGGCCTTCGGCGTGGATGGCCCGGGCCAGGCGCTCCTTGCCCACCCCGGTCTCGCCCAGGATGAGCAGCGAGACATCGCTGGGCACCATGCGGGAGACCATCTCCATAAACACCTGCATCGCTGGGCTGAGCGAGACAAAGTCGGCCAGCCGAGGCGAGGCGACCGGTCCGCGGCCCGGCCAGAGCGGGGCCGTCATCGCCGCCGCACGATCCGCAATGAGGCTGTCGAGGACTTCACGAATCTGGCGGGGCGAGACGTCAGGTTCAAGCACCGCCCGGCACCCCGCGGCGATGAGGCCGGCCCGCTGGGCGGCGGTGGCGTCGGCACAGAGCATCAGGATTTCGGGCGGCTCCGGGAGTGAGCGTAATGAACGGATGGTTTGGGCCACCGGCTTGGGCAGCCGGGCGCGGCTCGCCACCACGATGTCCACCGGCTGCTTGGACACGAACTCCCAGAAGGGGAGGCCCGAATCCAACCCGGTGACGACGCAATCGCTCCGCTCCAGCTCCGCTTCCAGAGCGGCCTGTAATTCCGGCGGTTCAATGCCAAGAACCAATCTGGTCAACATAGCGCACCAAGCTCCGAAACGATTTTATCGGATATTATACATCCGATACTTTCGGATGTTCAAGCTCTTTTTTATTGGGAGCCGAAGAAACAGGCCCCATGATATAAATGTATAAGTGGTTGTTAAACAACAGGATGAAGATTTATATCCAATAGTTGTTTTTCTGGCATGGTTTTTGCTCTGTAATTGGGTTGAGTGCGAGTGACTCAGGTCGTTTTCTTGGCCCGGCCAGTGCTTTTTGTGATGAGAGGAGGTGAACAGGATGGCCAAGAAGAAGCCGAAGGGTGATGCGAAGGCGGCGCCGCGCGGCTTGCCGAAGCGGTAGATGGTGGCCGCCGGCGTGGCCGGCGGTGAAGTGCAATCTGCCCGGTGGTCAATTCATCGCCGGGCCTTTATGGAGGATGAGATGATGAAGCGATATACTGGTGTGACGGCGTTGGTGGTGGCGGCTTTGGTGGTGACGATGGCGGCCCCGTGCCTGGTCCAGGCAGAGCAGGCCAAGAAAGTGACGTTGACCGGTGTCGTATCGGTCAGCCGCGACGATGATGAGAAGGTCACCTCGATTTCGCTGTTTGTCGGCGAGACCCAGTATTCGGTGACCCTGGACAAGAAGGGCCTGGAGCTGGCCGATCTCGACGGCAAAAAGGTCGAGGCGACGGGCACTCTGGTGGAGAAGGACAAGGTCAAGACCTTGACGGTCCTGACGTTCAAAGAGATCGAAGAAGAGGAAGACTGGGGCGACGGCGGCGAGATGTAATGCCTCCGTTGCAGCAACAACACAGGCCAGATGCCCACCCGAGGATACCGGCGGGTGGGCACCGGCCTATTTTCAGTTCGTTAAGGGAGAGGGATAAGACGATGAGTATTAAACACAGCGTCAAGGGCCTGGCCCTTGCAATCGTTATGATCATTGCGGGCCGGGC
>CAZBCO010000053.1:0-2849 GCA_964490295.1 uncultured Planctomycetota bacterium | reverse complement strand
CAAAACAAACCCCCGGCGCCCGGCCCCGCCGCGAGAACCGCTCGCAGCGCCGCAGTGGGCGGCGAGGAGCCGAGCGCAAGCATCGGCTCCGGCGAAACCTCGCCCACGCCGGCCTCTTGCCCTCGCATCAACTCAGCGACCCGGCCTTCAAGGCTCTGATGCGGCAAGACCCCTGGCGCCTGCGGCTCGAAGGCCTCGCACGGGCCCTGACGCCCCACGAGTTCGGACGGGCACTCATTCACCTCAACGAACGGCGCGGCGCCAGCTTTGGCCTCGACGAGGAGGAGGAGAAGGAGGACAAAGAACGGGGCAAGGTCAAAGCCGGCATCAACCACCTGCGCGGCCAGATGGCGGAGCGCGGCTGCAAGACCGTCGGGCAGTTTATGGCGCTGCTCGGAGGCGAGCGCACCAAGCCGCTCTACCGCGACCCCATTCGCAATCGGCTCGACAGCTTCGAGTTCCACGCGGAACGCTCCTTGATCCAAGAGGAGTTTGATACGCTCTGGCAGGCCCAGACCGGCTTCGACAGCCCGTTGGCCCGGCTACTCACGCCCCAACTCCAAGAGCGCATCCAAGGCACCCTCTTCTTCCAACGAAAGACCTACTGGAGCGTCTCCACCCTGGGCCGTTGCGACCTCGAACCCACCGACCGCCAGTGCGACAAGGCCGACCGGTACGCCCAGCGCTTCCTGATGCTCGAAACCGTCAACCGCATCCGCGTCTGGCGGGAGGGCTGCCCGCCGCGTCCCCTCTCGGACGCCGAGCGCGACGCCGCCATCGCCAAGCTCTCCAGCCAGAAATCCGTGACCCCGGCCGCCCTGCGCAAGGCCATTGGCCTGCCGCACACCCGGCTGAACATCGAGAACGAGAAGAAGCCCGAAATCAACACCGACTGGTTCCAGGCGGTCATCGTTGGCCAGGTGTTCGGCGAGCCGCGCTGGAGCGCGATGGACGACCGGCAGCGCGAATCGGTGAACCGCGCCCTGTTGAAGATTCGCGACGAAGCCCGGCTCCGCGCCGGGGCGGCCGAATGGTGGGGCCTCGACCGCGAGGCCATTGAGCGGCTCATCAAGGCCCTGTCCAGTCGCCCCCAGGGCCGCACCCGCCTCTCGCGCCGGGCCATCCAAAATCTCCTGCCCCACATGGAAGCGGGCTGCGACGTCACCACCGCCAAGCAGCGCTGCGGCTATCCGCCCCACGGGTTCCGGCTGAACAAGGCCGCGCGCCGGTTCCTCGACCAGCATCCCGACCAGCTCCCGCCCGCCCCGGAGATGCCCAACCCCATCGTCCGCAAGGCCCTCCACGAGGTCCGGCGCCACGTGCAGGAACATCTCCGCCGCACCGGCGAGAAGCCCGACCGCATCGTGGTCGAGCTGGCCCGCGAGGTCACCCAGCCCAGCGTCGTCCGCGACAGGGTGCTCCGCGACAACCGGGCGCGCGAGAAGGAACGCAAGGCCATCATCGAAACCGTGCTCAAGCCCAACAACATCGCCGAATCCCAATGGCGCAAGGCCATCGAGCGCGTTCTGCTCTGTCGCCGACAAAAATGGGTCTGCGCTTACACCGCCCTCGACACCGGCTCGGCCCCCACCATCACCGACGCCCAGGCCGCGAAAGGCGACGATGTCGAGGTCGACCACATCGTCCCCCGCAGCCGCTCGTTCGACAACTCGCTCCACAACAAAGTCCTCTGCCTCCGCCGGGCGAACCGGGACAAGGGCGACCAGACGCCCCGCGAATGGCTCACCCCGGAGCAGTTCGCCGCGCTCGAACAGCGCCTCGCCCACTTTCAAAAAGAACTGCCCCGCGCCTGGGAGAACCTGCACCGCACCGCCGAGGACGTGGAAGGCTTCGTCAACTCCCAGCTCAGCGACACCGGCTACATCAGCCGCCAGGTCGTCGCCTATCTTCAACAGACGCTCTATCCCGGCGAACCCCACCGTGTGCTCTGCACCAAAGGCTCCTACACCGCCATACTCCGCGCGGACTGGGAGCTGATTCGGAAAGGGCAGAGCAAGCGGGACGACCACCGCCACCATGCCCTGGATGCCGTGGTCATCGCCCTCACCGACCGCAAGCGGCTGAAAGCCCTGGCCACCGCTGCCCAGGAGCAGGAATGCGCCCGCGCCAAGCTGGGCGACTGGCCCAAGCGCCGCCGCCTCGACCCGCCCTGGACCGGCTTCACCCGGCAGGTGATGGCCCTCGCCGACCCACTGGTCGTCGCCCACCGGCCCCAGACCCGCGTCCGCGGCTCCCTGCACGAGGACTCCCTCTTCGGTCAGATTCCAGGCTACGACGACATCTTCTCCTTCCGTGTCCGGGCCGAACAGCTCACGCCCCCAATGCTCGCCGAGCCTGTCGCCCGCGTCGATGCCCAGGGGAACAAGACGCTGACCGTCGGCAAGGGCGGCGTGGTGCGCGACCCCGGCCTGCGAAAGCAACTCATCGCCTGCCTCCGCGCCAACGGCCATAACCCGGAAAAGTTCACCAAAGAGCAGATCAAAGCTCTGGTCAAGGCGGGCAAGCTGTGCATGGCCAACGGCGTCCCCATTCGCCGGATACGCCTGCTCCGCAAAATTAACCGCCCGGTGCTCATCGGCATGGGCACGGCTCACCCGCGCGTCTATGTCGGCGGGAACAACCACCATTACGAGATTGTGCGCGACACGCGCACCGGGAAGTGGAAGGGCCGCGCGGTCAGCATGTTCGAGGCGGTCAGCCGCCTGCACCCGCCCGCGGGCCAGCCGCCGTTGCCCGTCATCCTCGGCCCGCAGGCCGCCACGCTGCGGGAGCAGGGCCGCCTCTCCGAGGAAGACGCTCGCTTCTACCAGGGCGCCGAGTTCGTGATG
>CAZBCO010000052.1:0-16576 GCA_964490295.1 uncultured Planctomycetota bacterium | reverse complement strand
GTATGAGGCCGATATCCTCGTCGTGGGCGGAGGACCTGCCGGGATTGCCGCGGCACTGGCAGCGGCCCGGCAGGGAGCGTCGGTTCGGCTCATTGAGGCCCACAGTTGTCTCGGCGGCATGGGCACGGCGGGTATGGTCCCTGCCTTCATGCAATTCACCGACGGCGTCCACTTCCTGGCCGGCGGCATCGGACGGCAGGTTCTTGATGCCCTCCGGGAAGCCGATGGCACCGTCCCTCCGGACGGCATGGGGATTCGTGCGGAAGTCTTAAAGCGCGTCTACGACCAACTTCTCGAAGACGCCGGAATCGCGTTTACCTTCCACACCCAACTCGTGGATGTCACCCGAGACCAGGGCCAGGTTCACGAGGCCATCTGCGCCGGAAAGTCCGGCTTGTTCGCCATCCGGGCCAAGGTGTTCGTGGATTGCACGGGAGACGGAGATCTCGCAGCCCTTGCCGGAGCGTCTTACGAGAAGGGCGATGCCGACGGCCACATGATGCCGGGCACTCTCTGCAGCCTGTGGGCCGATATCCACTGGCAGAAGGTCCATGAATCCGGACTGGGCAAAGGCAACCAACGCATCGAAGAAGCGTTCAAAGACGGCGTCTTCTCCCTGGAGGACCGTCATCTGCCGGGAATGTGGCGCGTGGGTGCGTCCCTGGGCGGAGGCAACATCGGCCACACCTTTGATCTCGACGGAACGGATGAGGAGTCCCTGACCCGCGCCTACCTCTGGGGAAGAAAGTCGCTGCAGGAGTACGAGCGGTACTACAAGCATTATCTCAAGGGCTTTGAGGAGATGGAACTCGTCGCGACAGGTTCGCTTCTGGGCGTACGGGAGACCCGGAGGATCACAGGAGACTATGTCCTGAACATCGATGATTACAAGAGCCTCGCGGTATTCGAAGATGAAATCGGACGGTATTCCTACCCCATCGATATTCACATCGCAAGACCCGACAAGGAAAGCTATGACACGTTTTACAAGGAATTAAACACCACGCGCCTCGGCAAGGGCGAAAGCTACGGCATCCCTTATCGCACATTGACTCCCAAAGGCCTGAAGAATGTTCTGGTCGCGGGGCGTTGCGTGAGCACGGACAGGAACATGCAGGCATCCATTCGTGTGATGCCCGGTTGCTATATCACGGGCCAGGCTGCCGGTGTGGCGGCCGCCATGGTGGCCCAGGCAGGCACGGACACCCGCCGCATCGAAACCCGGGAACTTCAGACCCGATTGAAGGACATGGGAGCCTATCTCCCGAATCTTGAGAAATCATAGAGGACACCGAACCCGGCAGTGCATGCCATCGGCGGGGCCCGCCGAAGCGTGATTGCGATCGTTGGGCTCAACAGAAAGAAGGATATGCATCCCATACCCCACACAGGAATACGGCTTGCACTGCTTGTAGTCACGGCCCTCGCCGTCCCCACCGCTCACGCGGAAGAAAGGATCACAGATCACATGCAACCGCCAGGCGTCATTGTCAATATGTCTCCGGATTACAATCGCATCTACATTGGTAGTCCCAGCTTGGCGATTCTCCCTGACCGGAGCTACGTAGCCAGTCACGACTTCTTCGGCCCGGGCACATCCTTCGACACGACCATCGTGTTCCGCTCGACCGATAGGGGGAGGACTTGGAAAGAGGCCGCGACCTTGAAGCGACAGTTCTGGAGCCGCCTGTTCGTGGTCGGCGGCGACATCTACATCCTGGGAACCGATGGCCGCTGGGGTTCCCTTGTCCTGCGACGGTCCAGGGACGGCGGAGTGACGTGGACCGAACCGAGGGACGGGAATACAGGCGTCCTTCTGGCCGCAGACAATGCCTGGTTGCATGGCATTGCGTCGGGCGCAATGTTGGAGCAAAACGGACGACTTTACAAGGCAGCCGTACGCCGTACGCCTGGCCCCAGGAGGTGGGGCCAGGCGCAGGAGTTCGTCGTCCTGTCCGCGCCCGTGGGGGCAGACTTGCTAAAGGCATCAAGCTGGCAGGTCAGTAGCAGCGTGTCCTCAATGCCCCACCACCGATCGAAGGGCTTTCTGACAGATGAAGGAAACATTGTCGCTGACCGCGACGGCAGAATCTACAACATCATGCGCGTGCATGAACCGGATCGCGGGGGTATCGCCGGCATGCTCGCCGTGGGCGATGGTGGCAAGACGCTGACCTTCGATCGCGAAAAAGGCTATTTCCCGTTCCCCGGCGGCTGCAAGAAGTTCACGATCCGATACGACGCGAAATCGGACCGATGGTGGTCGCTGACTAATTGGGCGCAAGAGGAGAGTCTCGAGCGTGCTGTCAATTCAGAGCGTACGCGCAACACGCTGGCACTCACATCAGCCAAGACGCTCGATACGTGGCAGGTGCGGTCAGTGATCCTGTACCACCCGGACGTACGCAAGGTGGGCTTTCAGTATGCGGACTGGCACTTCGAGGGAGACGATATCGTCGCCGTAAGTCGCACGGCTTACGGCAATGCCTCCAACTGCCATGACACCAACTACCTGACATTCCATCGAATCAAGAACTTCCGCGACCGCACAATGAAGGACAGACCCATGAATGCTGCACGTGAGAAGCAGACTGCCGAACCAGAGGCTCCAGCGGACGCGGACAAGCCGCACCGCTGAGCTTTAACGTTGGGCAAGAGGAAAGAGGTACGGCAAGACGAAAAACCACCATTCGTTGTCGCACCCGTTGTTGCGTTGCCGCACCCGGCCCTTTTTTCTACAGGAAAAGCCCTTGAGTGGCCGTCCGGCGCGCGCTATAACACGGATGGAATCACCGGCGGGCAGGTGGTATGCGTGTTATCTCGTTTGTGCGGGTCAGGCCGACCGGATCGCGGCCCATAGGTGTTATACGGAAACCATATAAGACGTAGTTACACGGCTCAGTGAATTCAACCGTTGATCGAAAGACCTGAACGCTATGGAAAGCCCAAACGATGCTCGTCGGAAGCTCGCGTGCGCAGCTCGCACGCTCGCGCAGCTGAAGAGCCAAGTTCTTCAGGCTCAGAAAGACAACCACAAGGAGCTCCAGCGTCCTGACTTTCTTTGGCACTATCTACTGCAGAGTTTTGCAACAATGGGTGGCGTCGCGGGCTGGCAGGGTCTAATTGGCAACGAGGACAATTACCGTCAAGTCACGTATGAAGCAGTCGGTAGCCTTCAGGAAGAAAAACGATTGGAACACGTGACCGAGGTTTGCGAAAGGGCGAAAGTTCGGTACGCCAAGCGGAAAGCAGAATTCATCATCGGTTGTTATGACAAGATTCGCAAAATCGGCGGTCTGGAAGCCGCGAAAGAGCAATTGCTGACACAAGCAAATCGTAATGGCAAGATTGCCTTTCTCAAATCATTCCCGGGAATTGGAGAAAAATACGCACGGAACATCATGATGGATGTCTACCATGATGATTTCCAAGATTCGATCGCTGTTGACTCCCGGATAAAGGCAATTTCCGCCAAATGGGGACTGGAATTTGCGTCGTACGTGGAACATGAGGAATTTTACTTGTCGGTCGCCCGCGAGGCCAGTCTGAACGGATGGGAACTTGACCGGTTGATGTTTGCATTCCAGGCTGTGTTTTATCCGCCGATCACAATGGCAACGTAGAATCGCCGTGTAACAAGACCGTTGCAGCCGACGTGGCATCCGTATGATTGGTCGAACTTTGTCGGCTTAGAAAATCGTTCGTCATTCAAACCGTTCGTCCCTCAGTGCCACGCGGCTGAACTCAGCGTTCTGCAACAGGAAAAAGGCACGGCAAGACGAAGAACCATCATTCGTTATCGCCCTCCCGTTTTTTTAAACGCCTCGAAAGCCTTGATTCTGTCGCCAGTTCGGTTAGAATAGATTTTTCACGTAGTAACGGTATGTTTGACAACACTCGGAACCGGCAATTGAGAGGAGGACCGAACAGCAGATGATTGAGGTCAAGGAGCTGTACAAGGCCTTCTACCCCATCATCGCGGTGGACGGGGTGTCGTTCGCCGCGGAGCAGGGGGATGTGTTGGGCTTTCTGGGGCCGAACGGCGCAGGGAAGTCCACCACGATGAAGATGTTAAGTTGTTTTCTGGCGCCGGACGACGGCACCGCCAGCATCGCCGGGCACGACATCCTCCGCGATTCCATCGCGGTGCGTCGCTCGGTGGGCTACGTCGCGGAGAACGCCCCCGCCTATGATGAAATGACGGTCGAGGGGTTCCTCCGCTTCGTCAGCGAGGCTCGCGGCCTGAGCGCGGCCGCCCGGCGGGCGGGCATCGACGCGGTGGCGGAGAGCTGCGCCATCGCCAACGTGATGCACCAGCCCATCGGCACGCTCTCCAAGGGCTATCGCCGCCGGGTGGGGCTGGCCCAGGCCCTGGTCCACGACCCGCCGGTGTTGCTGCTGGACGAGCCGACCGACGGGCTGGACCCGAACCAGAAGTTCGAGGTGCGCCAATTGATCAAGCGGCTGGCCGAGAACAAGTGTATCGTGGTCTCGACGCATATCCTCGAAGAGGTGGATGCCATCTGCAACCGCATCATCATCATCGACCGGGGCCGGATTCGGGCGGACTCGACGCCGGACCGGCTGCGCGAGGAGGTGGGCGGCAACCTGGACGAAATTTTCCGTAAGTTGACCGTGGGCGCCGACGCGGCGGCCGTGGCGGGAGGGACGGCATGAGTGGTTTCCTCAGTGTGTTCAAACGCGAGCTGAAGGGCTACTTCTCGACGCCCTTGGCTTATGTGTTCCTGGTGGTGTTCCTGCTGGCGGGCAGTCTGATGACCTTCCAGCGGGGCTTCTTCGAGATGCGGCACGCCTCGCTGCGCCTCTTCTTCGAGGCGATGCCCGTGCTCTTCATCTTCCTGGTCCCGGCGATGGCCATGCGGCTGTGGGCCGAGGAGCGGCGGTCGAACTCCATCGAGCTGCTCTTCAGCCTGCCGATCACCATCCCGCAGGCGGTGCTGGCCAAGTTCTTCGCCTGCTGGGCCGTGCTGGCCCTGGCCCTAGTGCTGACCTGCCCGATGGTCTTCACCGTGGCCTATCTGGGCGACCCGGACCCCGGGCCGATTATCTCCGGGTATCTGGGGGCCTTGCTGCTGGCGGGGGCCTATCTGGCCATCGGCAGCTTCTTCTCCTGCCTCACCCGGAACCAGGTGATCGCCTTTGTGCTGGCGGTGGCGGCGTGTACGGTCTGCTCGTTCGCCGACAGCCCCAGCGTGCTGAGCTTCCTGGGGCGGTTCTTCCCCGCGGGGCTGATCCACGCGGTCGAGGCGCTCAGCGTCCGTGCCCGGTTCGAGTCGTACCTGCGCGGGGTGATTGAAATCCGCGAGGTGTTCTTCTTCCTCCTGTTGGCCGCCGGCTGGCTCTGGGCGAACATGGTGGCTCTGAAAGAAAGGATGGCAACGGGATGAAACCGATTCTACGTATCTTGGCGGCCACGGTGTGTATTATCATCATCGCGGCCTGCGGCTCCATCATTTTCAACCGGCTGGTCGGGCGGACACGCCTGGACCTGACCGAGTACCGGATGTATTCCCTGTCGGACGGGACCAAGAAGGTCGTTCAGCGGCTCAACCGCCCGATCACGCTGAAGCTGTACTACGCGCACACCGCCGCGAACAAGGGGCCGGAGCAAATCCGGTTCTACAACACCTACTACATCTATGTCCGGGATTTGCTGGAAGAATACGTCGGCCTTTCCGGCGGGCAATTGACCCTCGAAGTGATCGACCCACGCCCCTACACCGACGAAGAAGAGGCCGCCATCCGCTCCGGCGTGCAGAAGTTCCCGCTCAGCGAGAGCGAAAACTTCTTCTTCGGCCTGGTGGCCCGCACCGAGCTGGGCAAGGAAGAGACCATCGGCTTCTTCGAACCCAATCGGCAGGAGTTCGTCGAATACGACATTTCCAAGCTGCTGGTCAAGGTGACTCAGCGCGACCAGCAGAAGGTCGGCGTGTTGTCGTCGCTGCCGGTGATGGGAGCGGACATGTCGCCCTACATGATACAGATGATGCGGATGCAGGGCCGGACGCCCCCGCCGCCCTGGGAGATCATCGCCCGGCTGCGCGACGAATACGAGGTGGTCTCCGTGAAAGCCGATGCCGAGACGTTGGCCGACGATCTGGACTTCCTGATGGTCATTCACCCGAAGCAGCTCTCGGAACCGATGTTGTTTGCCATCGACCAGTTTGTGATGCGGGGCGGCAAGCTGCTGGTGTTCGTGGACCCCCACGCGGCCGGCGACCAGCCGCCGCAAGACCCCCAAAACCCGTACGCCGCGATGAACCACCAGGCCGCGTCGAACCTCAACGCCCTGACCACCAAGTGGGGCGTGGTGATGGAGCAGGGAGCCATCGCCGTGGACCCCAGGCTGGCGAGCCGTATCCCCCAGCGCGACCAGATCGTCACCATGCCCGCGTTCCTGGGCCTGACCCAGGACTGTGTCAACGCCGAGGAGCCGGTGGTCGCTCAGTTGCACGCCCTGCGGATGTATTTCCCCGGCGTGTTGAAGCCGGTCACGGGCACCGAATCGACGGTGGCCCCGCTGCTCACCACCACGTCAAGCGGCGGCACCTGGACGCCGGCCAACCCCTTGGAGCTGCAGATGCCGGACCCGGAGGCGATCCTCAGGGGCTTCCGGCCCTCGCCGGAGCCGGTGATGCTCGCCGCCCGGATTACCGGCAAGCTCAAGAGCAATTTCCCCGACGGTATTGTGGTCTCTGACCCGGAGAAGCCGGAGGACGAGGCGGCGGACGCGGAGAAGCCGAAGCCGGAGGCTCCGAGCGAGCGGCGGCTGACCGCCATCCCGCAGGCGACCGAGGAGGTGACGGTGATGGTCTTCGCCGACGTGGATATGGTCTGGGACCCGCTGGCCTATGAGCAGGGGCTGTTCCGCAAGGTCGAATCCGGGGACAACGCCCCGGTGGTCTTCAACGCCCTGGAGTTCCTCGGCGACGCGGGCGACCTGATCGCCATCCGCTCGCGCGGGCGCTACCAGCGGCCCTTCGTGGTGGTCGATGAGATCGAGGCCGAGGCCGAGAAGGCAACCGCCAAGGAGGCCGCCGCCATCCGCCAGAAGATCGCCTCCTACGAGGCCAAACTGCGCGAGCTGGAGCAGCAGAGCGGGGGGCAAGACCGCGAGAGCCTGGGCCAAGCGGCCCTCACCGAGTACCGGAAAATCCAGGATGAAATCCGCCTGGCCAACACCGAGCTTCGCAAGCTCAACGCCGAGAAGCTGAAAGACATTGACCGCCTGAAGACCACGCTCCAGGTTCACAACATGGTCTGGGCGCCCGCCGTGGTGCTGCTCATCGCCATCGGGCTGTCCATCGGGCGCTATGTTCGGGCACGCCATTATGCCGCACGGAGGACTTGACGATGACTAACCGCCAATTGCTGATTCTCGCCATCGTTACTGTGATGATGGTGGCGGCCACCGTGGTGCTTCATACCGTCGGAGAAACCCCGCAACGCGAGTTTGTCCCCGGCTCCCGCCTGGTTCAGGGGCTGGACCCCGAAGGGGTACAGCGCATCGTGATCAAGAGCGGCGGGGACAGCGTGACCCTCGAGATGAAGGAAGGCCGCCCCGTCGTGGTCGATAAGCACCACTATCCGGTATCGGGCCGGCAGATCAACGACCTCTTCTTCAAAATCACCGAAATCCGATGCGGCATGCTGATTACCGACAACCCGGCGAACCACGCCGAATTGCAGGTCGCCGAGGCGGCCAAAGGCCAGGACGATGCCGTGGAGGTCGCGTTCTACGCCCAGGACGGCTCGCTGCTGGTCGGCGTGATCAAGGGCAAGGACACGGACAGCGGCGGCTCCTATGTCCGACTCGCCGGAGACAACCGCGTGTACGCCACCGAGAAGTCGCTCTGGCTCAACACCAATGCCCTCGATTACGTGGACAAGAGCCTGGTCGAGGCCGACAAGGAGCAGATCGTCAAGGTGGAGGCCCGGAACCCCCAAGGCTCGTACACCATCGTTCGTGACGACGAGGACAACCCGGTGCTGCAGAACATCCCCGAAGGGCAGCAGGCCAAGGCATTCGAGGTCGGCAACGTCTTCGGCTCGCTGACCGGATTGAACCTGGTCGATGTGTTCCCGGCCGACGACCCCAAGGTCAAGGACCTGGTCTGGGACGCGACGCACAAGTGCCGTCTGGAGAACCACCTGACCTACGTCGCGGCGTTGGCGAAGCAGGACACCACGCACTACGTCCGCCTGTCCGCCGAGTTCCCCCGGGGCATCTCGGTGGAGCGCCCCAAGGAGGACGAGCAGGACGCGGAGCTGAAGAAGAAGGCGGCGATTTTCGAGGCGGCCCGCGAGACGCTGCCCCGCTTCAACGCCCGCCACAAGGGCTGGGTCTATCAGCTTTCGAGCTACGAGGCCGAGCAACTTCGCAAGCCGATGACCGAGCTGGTCGAGCCGGTCGCCGACCCCGACGCCCCCAGCGAGGTCAGCGCCCGCCACATCCTCATCGCCTACCAGGGAGCCGAGCGCTCCGAAGCAACGCGCTCCAAGGAGGCGGCGAAAAAGCTGGCGGAAGAGCTGCTCGCCAAGGTCCAGGCCAATCCCGACACCCTCGCCGAGCTGGCCAAGAAACATTCGGACTGTTCCAGCAAGGACAAAGGCGGTGACCTGGGCAGCTTCAAGAAGGGGGCGATGGCTCCCAACTTCGAGAAAGCCGCGTTCGCCCTCAAGGTCGGCGAGGTCTCCGAGCTGGTTGAAACCCCCTTCGGCTATCACATCATCCAACGCACCAAGTAACGCCGCGACACCGGGCAAGAGCGTGGCCGCAGCCTGACCGTTCTTTCGGGGGTTACGGGGCGAGCGTGGCCCGAAGGATGTCGGCGGCCGCCTGGGGACGGGCGGCACGCAGGGCGTCGGAACGCATCCGCTCAAGACGGTCGGCGTCGGTGAGCAGGGTGTCCACCGCGCGGCAGACCTCCTCGGACGTGCGGGCGGTCACCGCGGCACCGCAGCCGACCAGAAACGCGGCGTTGCATTCTTCCTGTCCGGGAATCGGCTCGGTCAACACCATCGGCAGCCCCATCGCCAGGCATTCGGAGCTGGACATGCCCCCCGGCTTGGTGACGACCATATCGGACGCGGCCATCAGCGTCTGAATCCGGTCGGTGAATCCATAGGTCACCAGACGGACGTGGCCGGGGAGTTCCATCGCGTCCAGTTGCTCCTTGAGCTCGGCATTGTGGCCGGCCACCGCGAGAATCTGAAGCCCCGCCGCCCCGGTGCGCTCGGACGCGGCCAGCGCGGCCACGTTCTGCCGCATGCCGCCGATCCCCCCGCCGCCGCCCAGCGTCAACACCACCGGCACGTCCAACGCCAGGCCCAGCTCGGTGCGGGCTTGCTCCCGGCCCTTCGGCTCGGAAAACACCGGGGCGATGGGGATGCCCGCGGTCACGGTGCGGCCCGACGGGGCGCCCTTGGCGACCAACAGGTCGCGGAGCTTGTCGGACGCCACGAAATACCGGTCCACGCCGGGCTGAATCCAGACGCGATGCGCGTCGTAATCGGTGATCACCACCGCCACCGAGGCCTCCAGCCGCCCGTTCAGACGCATCCAGGCCAGAATCTCGGCGGCCAGGAAATGGGTGCAGATGATGTGCGTGGGCTGCTGCTCCCGAACCCATCGGATGAACCGCCGGGCGTGGAAGCGGTCGAGTGCCCCGGTCAGCCGCCGCACCGGCCCGCCCGGCTCGCTCCGGTCCCAGCGACCGTACAGATAGCGCCAGAACCAGGGCAGCGCGCGGATGATGAAGAAATAGGACTTGAGATAAAGGAAGCGAAACAGCGGACTCATGTGGTCGAGCACATCGGTGACCTCGGCGACGCCGGAATGCCCGGCGGCCTCGAAGGCGCTGCGCAGCGCCAGCGCGGCGCGCTTGTGGCCCGCCCCGGCCGATGCGAACACGATGAGCAGCTTGGTAGACATTCCGGCTCCGCCTTTCTGGGCGTTATTATACGACGGAGCATGCCAAACGCCAATGGCGAACGCCGCGCGATCTGCGAAGCCGTTGGCTCGCCGCGCGGCCGGTGGGGGCCTATCGGATGCCGAGTCGGGCGGCCTCGCGGGGATCGTGGAAGAGGGCGTCGGCGGGAACGATCTCGGCGGGGCCGCCGTTGACGCTCCAGGAGAAGCGCAGGTAGGCATTGCCGCTATGCTGCTTGAAATCGACCTGAATGGGATACAGGCCCGGCTTGAGGTGCATCGGCTCGGTCTGGTCGTAGGCCCGCGCCGCAATAAACCATTTTCCCAACAGCAGCTTGCGGTTGAAATGGAAGCGGAAGCCGTCGTCCGCAACCAGCTCAAATTGGTATCTGCCGGCCTGCGTAATCCGGACAAAACCGCTCCATCGAATCGAGTAATTATCACGCTGCCCCACGGCCTGCGTTAACTCCTGATGGGTGAGGTTAATCGGCGCGTCGATCCGGGCGTGCTTCAACCGCCCGAAGTTCCGGCCGTTGTAATACCGGGCGATCAGCCCCCGGACGATGGGCGGGCCGGGCGGCGGCTTGAGCTTCAAGCGGCGGATTTCGACAATCAACTTTCCGGAGTTCTTGTGGTGGCTCCCGGACTTCGTGTTCATCCCCAGCACCAGCCGCCCGGAGGAGTACGGGCCGATAAGAACTTCCTCGCCACAGACAATGGTCTCGTCGCCGGCCTTCCCCAACAGGGCATACCCGGGCCGGTCATTCAAGGTGCTCGACAGGCCCGCCGCGCCGGCCCGGTGAAACCGCCCCGGACCATATTGCCACCAGCCCCGGGCCTTGAGGTGATAGTATGTGCCCGCCTCGATCACCAGCCCCGTGTCGATTGTCGGCCGGTTGGCGGGCACCTCGAACGTGCCCAGCAGCGTCCCCTCGGCGATATCGGCCAGGGTTTTGATCCGGTCTCGCGCCCAGGCCAGGTCCAGGCGCCCGGAGAGGGTCACGCCGTACAACGCAACCGCCGGACCGACCGCTTGCAGAATGAGATGCCGGCCGTCCGGGGCGCGGCGGGGATTCAGAAGCACGGTTCCAAGGGGCTTGCCGTCGAGGCTCAGCCGCGCGGTGCCGTCTTTCAGCTCCAGAGCAACCTGATAGGCCTCGGTCGGCCGCAGGGCGACCTTGCCGCGACGGCGGGCGAACCCGTGCAGATCGAAACGGCCGTCCCGGCCCAGCGTCGCCACCACCGCCGCATGGCTGCCCTGCGGCGAAGACATCACCCGAACCTCCAGCCCCTGGGCCCCGCCCAAGGGCGGGCACCGGAGCGCGAGCGACTCGATCTCAATCCCGGCATCCCAGCGGAGCTGGTACGGCGATTGCAACCGCTCGGCTCCGCCCTCGCCGCCGCGCCACGCGGCCCGGTGTTCGCGCCGCGCGAAGTCGTAGTTCACCGTCACCCGGTCGGCTCCCTGCAACGTCACCTCGCCGCCCAGCAAGTCGGTCAGGGTCAGCCCGCGCCCGGCCGCCTGCAACGCCATCCGGGTGATCTCCGAGGGGTTGCGTCGATACGCTTTGGTCTTGCGGAACTGCTCCAGCTTACCGAGCCACGCGGTCAGGCGCGGCCACTGCTTCGCCTCGACGGCCTCGCGGCACTGAGCCAGCAGGGCCAGGGCCTCCCGTTCGGGTTCCAGCGCGGCGATCATCTCGATATAGCCCCGGCACCGTCGGGCGTCGTCCTTGGCCCCCAGGGCCTCGACCGCGGCGAAATCCTTGCGGGCCTTGTCGAAATCCCGCAGCGCGTCAAAGGTGTAGAACAGGCCCCGTGCCAGCAGCGCCTCGGCCGCGTTGGCCTGCCGCCGGAAATACGGGGTGAGCAGCGAGAAGAGGTCGGCCTCGTTCATCGCCCGGAGGGCGATGGTCTGGGAAAGCCCGGAGACCTGGCCGGTCACCTGGCCGTCTTCGTATTTGACAAATTGGCGGAGGATCGAGCCGACGCGCACCGGGTCGCCCGGCTTCAGGGCCTTGAGCTGCCGCTCGGCCTCATCCCACAGCCCGATGATCCGTCCGACATCGGCGGCGAGCCGCTCGAAGTTGCCGCGCTGTTCGCCCATCGTCGGGTCGTCGGCGGCCTGCTTGGCCAGCCTCCAGGCATCGGCGTTGCGGCGCTCCTTCAGGGCATCGATCACCTCGCCCATGCGGGTGATCGCGGCCCGGAACCGCTGCTCGGCCCGGCGTTCCTTGGCCTGCCTGGCTTCGACCCGCCAGGTTTCCACCAGGCCGCTCGCCTGTTGGGCGGCTTCGGGCATCCCCCAGCGAGGCACGTCGCGGCACATGGCGATGGCCCGGTCGAAGTCCCCGGCCTTCGCGGCGGCTTCGGCCTCGGCCCGGAGCGCGGCCCAGGCGCTCTTGCCCTGCTCCACCACCGCGCGGCGGGCGGCATCGCGCCGGCGACGCCAGGCCTCGTTGAGCAGATGCGAGGGAAACCGGTCGAACACCGCGGCCGCCTCGTCGAAGCGCTTCGCCCGGATGAGCGGGGCGGCCTGGCCCTCAAGCTCCGCCAGCGCCGACTGGGCCAGACTGCTCCACTCGCTGCGAGCGGCATCCAGCAACAGGCTGACCGCGCTCTGGTACTCGGTCCCTTCGCACTGGGCCAGCATGTCTTCCAGCTCGCTGACGACGAGCCAGGGCTTGCCCCGGTTCCGGGCAGCGAGGTCCTGGGCATGCAGATACGCCCGGCGAGCCACGCTCTCTCGTTCCAACGGCTCGCCCTCTCCACCGGGCGGAGGCAGGGCCTGGCCCGGCGACGACGTTTCGGCCGGAAGCATGGTCGGCAGCAGCGGGGCTTTGTCCCCCGTGAACGTCGCGAGGATGGCTGCCAGGCCGCCAAGCATCAGCAACAACGCCGCGAGCGACCAGAGGATCGCGGGCGACAGGCGACGCTCGGAGCGGCGGGGCCGACGGAGCACAGCGTGGCCATCCGGGGCAGACACGGCCGGAGCGTCGGCCCGGCGATCCACCTGGTGCAGCGCGTGCCGCAAGGCTCCGACCATGGCCTCGGCGGTCTGGAACCGGGCGGTCTTTTCCTTCTGCATCGCCTTGTGCACCAGGTTGCAGGTGTCGGGCGACAGGCCCGCCCGCTCGCGCGAAGGGTCGGGCACCGGGTCGGTCAAGTGCTTGGCCATGGTCACGTTGGCGGTCTCGCCGCGATAGGGCGGGCGACCGACGAGCAGGTGGTAGAGCGTGGCTCCGAGGGCGTAAATATCGCACCGACCGTCGAGGTTCATCTCGCCGCGAATCTGCTCCGGCGCGATGTAGTCCGGCGTCCCCAGGGCGACGCCGGAATAGGTGATGGCTGCATCGGCCTGAAGGGTTTGGCGGGCCAGGCCGAGGTCGGCCAGTTTGGCCGTGCCTTGGTGCGTGATCAGGATATTCTGCGGCTTGACATCCCGGTGGATAATGTTCGCCCGGCTGTGGGCGTGTTCCAGGGCCTGGGCCACTTGAAGGGCAATGTTCAGGGCGGCCTTCTCGTCCATCGGGCCGTCTCGCTTGAGGCGCTGCGCGGCGGTCTCGCCGTCAATGAATTCCATCGCGAAGTAGTAGTAGCCGCCGGAGCGGCCGACGTCGATGCCCTGCACGATGTTGGGGTGGTCGAGCTTCGCGGCGGCTCGGGCCTCGCGGATGAAGCGCTTGACGTAGGGTTCGCTGCGCGCCAGGCGCCGGGCGAGAATCTTGAGCGCGACCTCGCGGTCCATGCTCAGTTGGCGAGCGCGGTACACCGCGCCCATTCCGCCGCGTCCGATGCGTTCAATAATCTGAAAGCCGCCGATTTCAACGCGCCGGCCCGCGGCCCGCTCGACCCGCTCGGCCAGCGCCCGGCACTCGTCGTCGCTGAGCAGGCCGCGCTTGACGGCCACCTGGCTGATGGAGTCGTTCGCTCCCAGGGCCGCGGCCGCGGTGAGGTCGCTCAACAGGGCGTCCGCCTGCTCCTGGCTGAGCAGGCCGCTCTCCACGGCCAGGCGTGCGAATTCATAATCGCGGTCGCTGGGCACCTCTACACCTCGTCTGCGCCCTCCCCACAGCGTTATCGGCAGGCGCCGGAATCACTTGAGCATCACCTGGAGGTTCGCCACGTCCACGATGGCAGCGCTGTCGCCTCCGGGCAACGCGGCACGCCCCGCCACCCGGCCGGTGAGCTGGACGCGCATCCCGATGAACGGCACGAAGTCCACCCGGTCGCTCTTGACCAGCGCGACCACCTTCCGGTTGACCACCAGCCGCCCCGACGCCCCGGTGGCCGAAAGCCCCGGGCCTAAATGCGTGAGCCAGCCCTCGAAGACCTGCTGGGCGGGGCCGGCGGGTTGGGCGGGCGGTTGGGCCACCCGGTCGATTTTCGCGGCCTGGGCCACACGCGTCGCCTCCTGGTGCGCGGCCAGCAGGGCATCGACCTCGCGGGCCAGGCCCAGTTGATTTCGCGCGGCCTCGCGGTCGAGCGGCGACAGCTTCGGCGGATCGGCCTTCCGGGCGAGGGCCTCCTGGCAGGCCTGGAGGTCGCGGAGGATATGCTGCACCGTGCGGGCCTTGGTGCGCAGGGCGGCGTCCTGCACGCCCTGTTCGACCAGTTGCCAGGCCTTGAGCGAGGGGGCCAGCGAGCGCTTCGCCGTCGGCTTGGCCAGCTCGGCCCTCAGCAGCGCCTCGGCCTTGGCGGCCAGCGCGGCCTCGTGTTGTTCCCGGGCCGCTTCGCGTTTCAGGCGGGCGAGGCGCTCCGCCTCCTCGCGCTGTTTGGCTTCCGCGAGGCGCTTGGCCTCGGCCTGCTGCTTTTTCGCCTCCGCCTGCTGCTGCTTGTACTCGGCGTACTGGGCGGCGGTCATCCGCTTGACGAACTGGGAGCTGATCCAGGCCGCGGTACCGGGCGGCGGGGCGATGCGCAGCCACTCGCCGTCGCGGCCCAGCACCTTCAAGCCGGCCCCCTTGTTCACCTGGGCGACCGTCTCGCCGGTCAGCTCGGGGCGGACGCGCACCCAGACGCGGTCGTTGGTGACGGTGCCCTTCTGGCCTTCGACACGAACATATTCGGCGAAGATATAGACCTGGCCGTCGGCGGGCGGCTCGATACGCAGCCATTGGTCGTCAGCGGAGGCTTCAAGCACCTTCACCTCGTCGCCCTTCTTGAGCTGGCCCATCGCGCGGAAATTCTGGCCCGCCCCGGAGCGCACATAGACGTCGTCGCCCATCAGCACACCCCGGCGATACGGCTCGGCCCCCCACGCCGCCCCGCCGACCGGCAGCAGCAGCAACAGCACGATCAACCATCGCCTCATCGGAACACCCTCGCTTCAAAAAGGGGTGGTGGCCGAGGGGAGATTCGAACTCCCACGCCCCTTACGGGACAACGAATTTTAAGTCCGTCGTGTATGCCTGTTCCACCACTCGGCCAATCACCACCGTGATGCTGTTATTCTAGCAGGATCTGCCCAAGCGTCAACTGGAAGAAGCGAGCGCGCCGCCACGGGGCCTCAACCAATGAGGGCTATGCGACGCTCGCGGGGTGCTGCCCTATGGCCCGGAAGGCATCCCAACGGCCCCGACTACACAGTAGCGCCCGGAGACGGGCCATCGCCTGTGCGAGCCGTTGCAGACAGACCGTCCGCCGGACATGGCCCCGCCCGCATTGCAGCAGCGAATCCGGCGCGTATCGAACTCCTCTTCCCCCATCACCCGCCCCGGGGAGGAGTCAGGAAGAAACAGGTAGCTGGCCCGGTTGTCCCCGGTCGTTCATTGCGAAAGCTCCTCCTTCACGACGGCGCCGTTCATTTGCACGTCCCTGCGGCGCGATTCCGGCGTGACGTTAAGACGTCGTATCTTGCCGTCTTTGAACTCGCATTCGACTGTAGTCTGCCCGGGAGCATGGAGCTTGAAGGATACATCCCATTCCTTCGGCCAGGCGGGCAGCAGCATGATGCGATCCCCGGCCGTTTGCATGACCATCGCCTGCAACGCTCGCATGGCCGTGCAGCCGTGGCACTGGTCCGGGATCCAGTCGTAGTTCGGACCGTAGAAGCCAGGAAAGCGAAACCCCGACGCCGGACTCCCGAACCGACCGACCACCACTTTCCGCGCCTCGCCCGTCAACCCGATCATGGCGGCATGCACCCCGTCCTGATTCCAGCCGCGGTTCGCCTTGTCGCGTCGAACCGGCCATGCGTTCAGCGCCGGCTGCACGTCCGCTTTGCCCAGACCGTGAAGCTCGTACGGCCAGACGGCGTAGAATTCAGGATTCTCATGATCCGAATGCCGGCTGCCGCCTTCAGCCGCCAGCAACCGCGGCGGCTCGCCGCCCATCGGCAACGGGGGCAGGTCGGTCAGCATCTTGCGCCATGTTGCCTTTTGCGTTTCATCCGGCGAGCAGGCGATCAACGGCGGCAGAATGAAGCGGAGCCCGGCGACTTCCGGCATGGGATTCGTTCCGTTCTGAATGGCCTCGAGCGAAGAAATCGGGAAGAAGTGCAGGCGCCCCTCTTTCCGCGGCCAGTGCGTGTCGTAGAATTCCAGCACCGCTTCCGCCATGGGCAGAAGCTGTTTGTCACGGAAAGCCTCGTCGCCCGTGTGCCGGTAGTAGGCGAGCATGAGG
>CAZBCO010000051.1:0-8719 GCA_964490295.1 uncultured Planctomycetota bacterium | reverse complement strand
GGTCATCGCCGGCGGGATGGGCTCGCGCGCCCAGGCGCTGTTCCAAGAGGGCGGCATCGGCGTCATCACCGGCGCCCCCGGCCAGACCCCCGACGAGCTGGTGCAAGCCTACCTCGACGGCACCCTGGCAACCGGCGACAACGTCTGCGACCACTGACCCGCCCGCACAACGGAGTCTTGGCCACGCCCTTTCTGCTTTCCGAATCGGGGCACCCAGGTCGGCACAGGAGTTCGCAGGCCCGCCGCTGAGCGTCGTCCATCCGGAGCAGCATGTGACGGCGTTGGGGGCGTCCGTCAACGTGAAGCGGTTCTCGTACATCGCCTGCGTCAATTCGGCGATGCGGCTGGGGCTGACGGGGATGCCTGCCTCCCGGAGGCGGCGTTACCATTCCCTGTAGATCGAGTACGCGACGAACGCCACCAGCACGGCCTTCAGCTTTTATGCCTTGAGGGGCGGAAAGAGTCCAGCGTATGGCACCCCCATACGGAGGCTGAAGGGACTTCGGTATACTCCGCGAAGCCATTTTTTGCACACCCCGATCCAAGCGTCCCAGTAGCTCTGCACGGCCTGTTCCGTGACAGACAGTTCTTTCAGTAGCGTTGCCATGTGCCGCCGAACTTGAGCAACCGACCTCGTGCTGACCTGAGAGTCAGCCGTAAGGAAGCATACCGGCACATTCACATTAACTGCAACTCGCCCCTTGTCCGTACTCAGTGCATCCCCCGACCGGATATAGGTTGCCAGCTCATTCAGACTGAGAACCATGTAGTAACTGACGAGACCCATTCTATAGTCATCAGCACTGCCGAACACATCCGCAAGCCAACCCCAGCGCTCCGGTGCCTTGTAGAGGTAGTCCCATGCTTTTGAACAAGTGCCGCCAAGCGTTTCCGGCCAGCCGACAACCTCGTACCGTTGCCAGAGGGGCTCCATCTTGTCCGTGTGTTCATGGACAAGCTCCGTGTTCGCCATCCTTAAGGCGACTTGCGGCTGGCCAGTGATCAGCGCCATCGTTCCGTGCAAGGCTTGGTACACATATGCCAGGGTTGAGGGTAAAGAGACCAACGTCTTATAGCCGCTCGGGTTCCATCCCGATATGCTCAGTAGGTCGTCCAACAGGGATCGCTGATCGACGAAGGCGTCACGACCGGACTCCACGCCTGCCAGACCGATTACCATAAGCGATGCCGTGCGCTGTACCGCATCATCGACGGCAACCTTGAGACCGTCAACATCCTTGGGGGGCGTCTTCTCATACGTGCACCTCCAGTCTGACAATAGCGCGTAGACTGGAGGCCGAATCTGCTTAACGAGCTGCCGCCAGCCCAGCAAGTCGTTCTGTCGGGCAATTTCTACGGCGGTCGAATAAGCGCCTTCGGGGGAAATCAGTTCGCTGGGAATAGCTACCGGCGTGACGGGCTGTCCGTTTGGAGGCCGTGCCTCTGCTCCGGAAGGCAGGCGCGCAAATGGGTTCTTCCCGAGCGGTGGTTTCTGGGTTGCTGGGGTTTTGTGGAGCTCCCGCAGTAGAATCTCGAACTGCTCGTCACTGTCGCCCGTTCCCGACTGGTCAACGTAGAAACGAGTCCCCAGGAACTTCGGCGTCTTCCTCTTACATGACACGTTGCGGATGACCGGGATGAACTTGTTCGTTCCCAAGTCCTGAACAAGTTCAGCAGTAACGATCATCTTCTCAAAACCTACGCCTCCCTCGCCAGCATCTGCTTTGCGGATGTATCCATCGGTACAAATTACAATCACGCGATCGGCTCTTGTCACGCCGTCTTCCATGAAGCGCGCAATGTCATCACCGGGGCCGACGGCCCATTGATCAAGAATGGCATCTACCCCATTGTGTCGCAGTTTGCTTGCGAACTCAGCCACCCACTGCTTATGGTCACTCGAGTCGTGTGAGTACGAAATGAAGGCTATGGGAGCCTGGGTCATCGGTAGTCCTTCGCTTGGCTGGTTCCTGCCCCAACCATGTTTAAGCTGATCCTTACTAACACCCCAAAAACGGTTTAGAGTGCCCACCTAGACAGCGGGGACAGCCAGCGGAGTGGCAGTCCCCGCTGTCGCGAAAATGTCCGCAGCAAAAAATTGAGCGTGGATTGTGAAATCAAAAATCATTGTGCCTCATTAGACGATTGATCGAGATAGGCGTCGCTGTCGATACCCGTTTCCCGAAGGATTGCATTAGCGATCTTCGACTTCTCGCGATTCTCGAGCGCTTTGAGTAAGAGGTCTTGGGCCTGCTCCCGATTGTCAAGTTTGGTGCCACAATTGCAAACCGGACACACGCAGAAATATTGGCGTTTCCACTTTGCGACAGGAATGAAGTACAGACTTGCTCGTTTACTTGTCTCAACAACTTGCCAAGAGGCTGTGTTGTTGCAGTTAGGGCAGTCAATGAAGCCGACTTCGCCCATGATTTTGCAATTGCCACCCCAGCCAAAGATAAGCACGGTCTGATCTCCGGGACATCAGATTATTATTGCGATTTGCCCTTTCGGATGAGAGCCTGCGCTTCGTCCTTTGAAATCTGTTCGCCCCATGAACAAGTTGGGCACATGAGGAAATAAGCGCGATGGCTCGACCACAGGGGGCGCTTCGCGAATGGAATACCGAATCCAATCCCGGTTGGCTGGTCGAGAAGAACGTGCTGGGTCACGTTGTTGCAGTTCTCGCAAAGGCGCTCGACGGTCGCGGCACCTTTGACGACTTCGACCGAGTGTTGTCCGAATTGCATGTGGTTCTCCTATAAATGTTACGCCGTTCTTGCCAGCGAACTACGTCTTATATGGCTCCCGCATAACATGCATGCCGTCTCCACCTGTCCGCCAGCAATTCCACCAAGATAGTAGCGCACGCCGGACGGCCACGCAAGAGCTTTTCGACGCATTGGATTTCTTTCGGACGAGCATGAGGCCCTGATGCCCGGCCCGACGGGGCCTTGGCCTTTCCCTTCGTTGACACGCCGCAAACGGCGCCATATACTTGGCTTGCAAGGAGGATGCTATGGCGACGCGGAAGCTTCATTGGGACAGCATAGATCGCCTGATCGAGATGGCGCTGGCCGAGGATGTGGCCGACGGCGACGTGACCACCGCGGCCCTGGTCGATCCGAGCCGGCGGGCGGTCAGCCGCCTGGTGGCCAAGGAGAACGGCGTGCTGGCCGGGATGCCGGTGGTGCGGCGTCTGTTGAAGCGGTTTGACGCCCGGCTGCGCCTCGGCAGGGCCTTGTCGGACGGCGCGGTGTTGGCTCCGGGGGCGGTGATCGCGGAGCTTCGCGGGCCGCTGGCGGCGACGCTGACCGTGGAGCGGACGCTGCTCAACTTCCTCCAACGGCTGTCGGGCGTGGCGACGATGACGCGGCGCTATGTCGAGGCCGTGGCGGGCACCGGGGCGGAGGTGCTGGACACGCGCAAGACGCTCCCCGGATGGCGCTGCCTGGCGAAGTACGCGGTGGCGGTCGGCGGGGGGCGCAACCATCGCCACGGACTGTATGATCAGGTGCTGATCAAAGACAATCATCTGGCTTCGGGGCTGTCGCCCGCCGAGGCGGTCGAACAGGCTCGCCGGGCCGCGCCGCGGGGGATGCGCGTCGAGGTCGAGGTCGAGAACCTGGCCGACGCCCAGGCCGCGGCGGAGGCGGGCGCGGACATTATCATGCTGGACAATATGTCGCCGGCCCGCATGCGGCGTGCGGTCGCGGCCATCCGGGCCGTGGCACCGGAGGCCATCATCGAGGCGTCGGGGGCGGTCACGCTCCGGCGGCTCCGGGCCATCGCCGAGACGGGCGTGAATTGGATTTCGGTCGGGGCGTTGACCCATTCGGCTCCCGCGCTGGACATCTCTCTGGACACGGAGCCGCGTTAAGTCGTATGCCGCCTATCCCCGCGTCGCCCAAGCTGTCGGCCCAGGCCCTGAAGAAAAACCTCAATACCCGTATCGTCGGACGCGAGATTCACGTCTATGATCTGGTGATTTCGACCAACGACGTGGCCTGGGAGCTGGCCGACCGGGGTGCGCCGGAGGGCACCGTGGTGCTGGCCGAGGAGCAGACCCAGGGGCGCGGGCGGCTGGGGCGGAGCTGGTGGTCGCCGCGCGGTGGCGGGCTGTGGATGTCGGTGGTGCTGCACCCGCCCACCCGTGAGGGGGCGGTGCCGATGACCACCATCATCGGCGGCCTGGCCATCGCAGACGCCGTTCGCCGGACAACGCGGCTGCCGGCGATGATCCGATGGCCCAACGATATCACCATCGAGGGCCGCAAGGTGGCGGGCGTGCTGGTGGAGTCGCGGCACGGCCAGGATGGGCATAAGGTCGTTCTGGGTATCGGGTTAGATGTGAACCTGGCCGGCGGTGAGATGCCCGAAGAGCTTTCCGCCCTGGCCACCTCGCTGTCCGAGGAGCGGGGCGAGCCGGTGGACCGGGCGACCGTGGCCCAACAACTGCTGCGCGACCTGGACCGCTGGTATCAGATCAAACTGGACCGCGATATCGACCAAATCAACCGGTGTTGGCGGGAGTGGTCGGCCACCCTGGGCCGACGGATTGTGCTGGAGGAGCACGGCAACCGCTACGAGGGCGAGGTCGCGGACCTCGACGTGGTGGACGGGCTGGCCCTGCGGCTGGGGCGGGGGAATATCCGCCATTTTCGCGGCGAGCACGTCTCGGTGCTCCGGCACTTCGATTGAAACCTCGGGCCGACTTTGGCCTCTTCGGCAAAATGGGCTAAAGGTTTTTCCCTCACATGTCGATAAAAAAGAGTAAGCCGCAGTACAGGAGTGGTGCGCTTTGTCGGAAATTGAGTCGGGTCATATCTGTTCCGCCGCGAACAGCCGAGCGAAGGATTCGGAGGATGTGTTCGACGAGAACACCGCTTCGTACCTCTGCGCGGCCCTGCTGGTGGACGACGCCGGGCGGACCCTGCATGCGACGCAACCGATGGGGACGCAAGCCCTTCGGGTGAACGATATGGTCGGGCGCCACTGGCGCGAGATGTTCCACGAATTCGAGGCGGTGGAGATCGCGGCGGACGGGGATCCGAGGACGTTTTACTTTGTGAACGAGAGCCACGGCGCGGCCTACCGGGCGCGGCGGCTGCCGGCCACGCCGTCGGCCGGGCATTTCATCATCGTCGAGGCCGTCGGCAACCCCACCGCGGTGCGCGAGATGATCTACCACGAACGCATGGCGGCGCTGGGCGAAATCGCCGGGGGCGTGGCCCACGAGATCAACAACCCGCTCACCACCGTCTCCGGCTGGCTGCAAATCCTGCTCGCCGAGGTGGACTGCAACGAGAAGCGGTGTGCCGCGCTGCAACTGATGAACGACGAGGTCACGCGCATCGCCAACATCGTCCAGCACCTGCAAACCTTCGGGCGGCGGGCACCGGCGGAGCAGCAGCGGGTGCGCATCAACCGCCTGTTGACCGACGTGCTGGCGTTGATTGAATATCAAATTCGCAACGAGAACATCGAGCTGCTGCTGGACCTCGCCGCCGACGTGCCGCTGGTGCTGGGCGACGCCAACCAGCTCAAGCAGGTCTTCCTGAACATCATCGTCAACGCGCGGCAGGCGATGCCGCACGGCGGCAAGCTGACCATCTCCTCGTTGGTCACCGACGACGGGGCCGTCGAGGTGGTCCTCGGCGACACCGGGATGGGGATGTCCGACGAGGTCTTGCAGCGGGTGTTCGACCCGTTTTATACGACCAAGGGCCACCGGGGCGGTTCGGGCATCGGGCTGTTCCTGTGCCGCAACATCATCAAAGACCACGACGGCGTGATGACGGTCTCCAGCCGTCCGGGCGAGGGCACCACCTTTGTGGTCTCGCTGCCCGCGGCGCCGAGCACCGCGGAGCCGCCGGGCACCGAGGCCGCCGTGTTGGAGGCGTTTACCGATAGCAAGTTCCACCAGCCCGCCGACGGGTTCCACAGCGTAAGGGGTGAAGGGTGAGCGAGAACAAAGCCAGACGTGTCTTGTTTGTGGGCGGCGACCCCGCGGCCTTTGCCTCGGCGATGGGCGTGTTGATGGCCGAGGGCGGCGACGTGCAGCACATGCCCGGCGTGTTCAAAGCCCTGACCTCCAGCACCCTGGCCCCGCCCGACCTGATCGTTCTGGATGCCAGCCCGTTGGGCGAGCAGATGCTCGAAGTCTTCCAGTCGCTCAAGGAGGTGGCCCCGCGGGCCTTGCTGTTCGCGGCGTTTACTCCGGCGGCCCGGCTGCGAGCCGCCCAGGTGTTGACCCTGGGGGCCGATGCGGTCATCAGCCTGCCGGCCGACGGGGCCGAAATCGCCGCCCTGGTCGCCAAGCTCCGGCCCGAAGCCCCGGCCGCCGCCGAGGCCCCGGAGGCGATGGGCCTCGAACAGAAATTCGCCTGGCTCGGACAGTTCGCCGAGGGCGTGGCTCACAACATCAACAACCCGCTCACTACGGTGATGGGATACCTCCAGATTCTCATCTCCCAGGGCGAGAAGAGCAACCGCAAAGAGACCGACCAGATGTTGTCCACGGTGTTGAAGGAATGCGTCCGTATCTCCCAGGTGATCAAGGACTTATCGCTGTTCGCGGGCAGTGCCAACCTCCAGCCCGGTGCGGTGGACGTCAACCAGGCGGTGGAGGCGGCGTTGACCCAGGCGGAGCGCAACGTCAAGGCCAACAACATCGAGGTGCGCTGCGAATTTGACAACCAGCTTCCCAAGGTGCTCGCCGACGCCCAGGCCCTGACCACCGCGTGCAACAACATCGCGGTCAACGCCCGGCAGGCGATGAAATCCGGCGGCACCTTGGTGGTCCGCACCCGCCGCCCGAAGCCGGACCTGGTGGAGGTGGTGTTCCAGGACAGCGGCCCCGGCATCCCGCAGGACCGGCTGGATCGGATTTTTGAGCCGTTTTATTCGAGCAAGAACAACGGGGCGCTGGGGCTTGGCCTGGCCACGTCCTACGGGATCGTCAAGAGCTTCGGCGGGCGGATTACCGCCTCGTCGAAGAACGGCAGCGGCTCCGAGTTCTGTGTCGAACTCCCGGTGCGCGAATAAGACGCGCCGAAACGACCACGGATGAGGCCCAGACCCCTTGGAGGACCGGCATCGCGCCGGAGACACCTTTGAACCCAACCGCGAATACGACACCGCGTCTGCTGATTGTGGACGACGAACCCAACATCTGCTCGCTGCTGCGCGAGCTGCTCTCCCGGCAACACTACCACATCGAGACCTGCTCCTGCGGCCAGGATGCCCTGGAGAAGATGGCCGCAGAGCGCTTCGACATGCTCATCTCCGACCTGAAGATGCCGGGCATCAACGGGATCGACCTGATCAAGACGGTCAAGGCCAAGTGGCCCGATATCGCCACGGTGCTGGTCACCGGGTATGCCACGGTGGAGACCGCGGTGAAGGCCCTGCGGCACGGGGCCGACGACTACGTCACCAAGCCGTTCAACATCGAAGAGCTGCGCAAGGTGGTGAGCCGGGGGCTGGAATCGCGGCAGCTCCGCGAGGAGAACGACGGCCTGCTGAAGATGCTGCAATCGGCGAACGAGGAGCTGACGCGGCACCGGAACGCCCTGAAGCACGAGGTGGTGCGCACCAGCGAGAGCCTGCTGACCACCAACCGCCGTCTCGAACAGCGCGTGGCCGAGCTGAATACCATCATGAAGGTGACCAAGGCGATCGCCTCCATCCTCGACCTCAGCCGCCTGCTCGAATTCTGCCTGCAACTGCTGGGCCGCGAGATGCGCGTCGCCAACAGCTCCATCATGCTGCTGGAACCCGACGGCTTGCACCTGACGGTCAAGGCCAGTTACGGCCCGCGCTCCGACCAGGTGCGCAACCAGACCCGGCGGCTGGGCGACGGCGTCGCCGGGTGGGTCGCCGAATACAAAGAACCCCTGCTGGTCACCGGGTTCAGCGAGACCTCGGCCTTCGCCACCGAATTCTGCGAAAACTATGCCACCTCCTCGTTCCTCTGTGTCCCCCTGGTGTTGCAGGAGCGGACGCTCGGCGTGTTGAACCTGACCGGGAAGACCACCGGCGAGCCGTTCACCGAGGCGGACCGCGACTTTGTGCTGGCCATCGCCGGGCAGATCGCGGTGGCCATCGAGAACGCCCGCCTCTGCGACCAGATTCAGCAGAACTCGCTGAACGCGGTCCAGGCCCTGGTCGAGAGCCTCGAAGCCCGCGACCCCTATACCAGCGGCCACTCGGCCCGCGTCACCAGCTATGCCCTGCGCGTGGCCAAGACGATGGGCGTCTCCGAGGCCAGCCTCGATACGCTGCGCTACGCCGGACGCCTCCACGACATCGGCAAACTGGGCATCAGCGAGGAGCTGCTGCACAAGAACGGCACCTTGCAGGACACCGACTGGTCGCGAATCCAGGAGCACCCCACCAAGGGCGCCCACATCATCCAGTCGCTCGGATTCCTCGACCGCACCGAGCCGATCGTCCTGCACCATCACGAACGCTGGGACGGCACCGGCTATCCCGACGGCCTCAAGGGCGAGGAGATTCCCTTCCTCACCCGCATCCTCAGCGTGGCCGACAGCTACGACGCGATGACCTCCGAGCGGCCCTACCGCCTGGCCATGTCGCGTCAGCAAGCCATCGAGGAGCTTAACAGCGGGATCAACACCCAGTTCGACCCCGCCGTGGTCCGGCAGTTCGTGCGCGTCATCGAGAACACGCCCGCCGCCGAGTACCGCCTCGAAAGCCC
>CAZBCO010000050.1:0-7366 GCA_964490295.1 uncultured Planctomycetota bacterium | reverse complement strand
GCGGCGGCGTTGAGGCCGGCGTCGGTGGGGGCCAGATCGGCGGCCCGTGCTCCGTCGTCCAGGGCGGCCTTATCCTTGCCCAGCCGCGCGTTCAATTCGGCCCGCAAGACCAGCGAAGGAATATGGTTGGGGTTGGCCCGCAGAGCGCGGTCCAGCAGCTCGAAGCGGGCCGCGAGCGTATCGGCGTGCAAGGAGCGGCGGTAGTAGTCTGCGGCGGTGGCCCCCTTCGCCGAGACCGCCCCGACCAAAGCCGCAAGCCCGATTACCGAGGTCAGCAGGATACGCACCACGTCGCCTCCGTTCACGCAAGGGTTGGATTATGGCTTTTCCAGCCGCTCCAGCTCGGCCAGAGCCAGGCGATATTCCCACGACTCGCGCGAGAGCTTCCGACCGATGACCACACATTTCTTGAGGGCATCGATTCCGGCGGCCGCATCCACCCGCTCCTGCGCCAAGCTCAAAGCGCCAATGTAATAATAAGCCCGCGAGGTGCGCAGCGCCTCTTCGGTGGCGTCCGAATGTTGACAGGCCTTGAGCAATTCGCCCGCGCTGAGCGTGCCCGCCGCATGCCACAGCACCGAGGCGTCCCAGCCGGCGATTTTGATGGTGGCCGCTCGCCGCTTCAGGCCGTCCATCACCTTGCCCCGATTGCCCAGCTTGCTCTCGGCCAGCAACAGATTGACGTGCAGCACCGGCGAACTGTCCCGGCGGGCCACGGCCGCGCGGAACCTCTCTGCCGCCCGGTCCCAGACCCCGGCGCAAGCCAGGGCATAGGCCTGCTCCAGGCGCCAGAAGTCGAGCATTCCGCTCCCGGTGATGTCGCGGACCAGCTCGCCATAGACACGGGCCGCGTCCTCATACTGGCGCAGATGGCAAAGGGCGATGGCCAGCCCCTCCCGCGCCTGCCAGAGATCGGGGTCGGCGGCGATGGCCTGGGTGTAGTCCCGCACCGCCTCACGATGCAGGCCCTTCTGGGCATAAGCCACCGCGCGGTGCCGCAGCACCATCGCGAGGTTGATGGGCCGCTGGTAAATCTTCAACAGCCGGGTATAGTCATCGATGGCCAGGTCGTGCTCGCCTGCCAGCGAGTAGAGCACCGCCCGGTTGAGGCGGGCGTCGGTCTGGTTGGGGTCAACGCGCAGCGCCTCGGTGTAGAGCTCGATCTTGCGGGCGGAGTCCTTGACCTTCTGAGCCATCGCCACGTAATCGCCGGCGCTGCGCCCGCCGGCCTGCAAGCGTTCGAGCTCGACCTTGGCCATGTGATATTCAAACAGCCCGACGTTCTTGTGCTCAATGCACTTTTTGAAGGCTTCGGCGGCTTTATCCAGGTCGCCGGTAGCCCGTCGCCGCGCCCCGATGTAGTATTGGGCTTGAGCCTGACGGTTCTCCTGTATCTGGGCGTCGCTGTGCCGGGAAGCTTCGAGAAAGGCCTCCTCATTCTGGATAAGCCCGGCACTGTACCACACCGCGCTGAAAATCCATTGATTGGATTTGGCTCGCGGCGAGAGGGTTTCTTCGGCATACTGCAACAGGGCTTGGTCGCTCTGGGCCTTGTCGCCCGTGCGGCAGGCCACGTAGTAAAGGTTGAGCACCGCCAAGGCCCGGCGGGCGGCGTCGGGCAGGTCGCCAATCGCGGCGTGAAACTCTGCCGTCGCGCTGCTCCAGTCGCCGGTACAGAAGGCGGCAAACCCCCGCAACAGATGCCACTCGCCGCGGCGCTCGCGCGCTGCGGGGCTTCCCCGGTCAATATCGCGCTCCAGTACGATCGCCAGGTCTCGCATCGTGCCGGCATACTGGCCCATCTTGAAGAAGGCTTCGGCCCGCGAGGCATAGGCGTTCAGCAAGCCGTCGTCATTACGCAGAGCGGTCGAATAGCTCTCGATGGCCTGTTCATACTGCCCGGTAATCTCCAAGGCGACCCCGCGCCGGTAATAGGTCATCGCCACCCCCTTGTAGGTAGCCTCGATGGCCTGACCGGCAGAGGTGAGTTCTCCCACCGCTTTCTGCAAGTCTGCTTCTGCCGAGCGGAGGGCGTTGGAGGTCTCGTTAGGTGGCAGTGCGGCGCGGATACGATTCCGCCGGGCCTGGGCACGCTGGACGTTGGCTTCGAGCCGGGGCAGTTTCTCCTGCACCTCCCGGCGCCGCTCCAGAAAGCGTTGGATGAGGATGTCGTAGTCGGCCAGAGCGGCGTCGGTCTTCCGCTGGTAGGCATACACCCGAGCGCGCCACAGCCGAGCCTCGTCCAGAGCCGGGTCCTTTTGAAGGGCCTGACTCAGCAGCAACTCCTGCTGGGCGACCGTCTGAGCGGTACGGGCTTCGATCAAGAACTCCTGCGCCGTCTTGCCGCACCCTGAAAGAGTCATGGCGAGCAGCACGAGCGCCGACACGGCTCGCCGATGCCCCCGCAGCCTGTTCCATTGGTCTTGGATTGTCATAGTTCCGTTCCCGAAGACAAATTGCCTTGCGCCCCACGTAGACGCCATCATAAGCCCCGCGCCGCCCGGTGTCAATCCGTGAGGCGACGTCCTTCCGGCCAGGGGCGTCCTCCCTCCGGGAACGCTTCATGAGGTTCGGGGCACAAATGCGCTTGACCGTCTGAATGCAGCGGCTATGATATCCGCAGTTGCATATCCCAAGAACTGAGGAGATACAAACCGTGCTGGGCAAGCAAGTCAGATTGGAACGCCTCGTCGATCGGAACTCGGGGCGAACGGTGATCATCCCGATGGACCACGGCACCACGGTCGGCCCCATCCCCGGACTGACCGATATGCGCCGCACGGTGCAGAGCATCGTGGACGGCGGGGCAAACGCCATCGTGCTGCACAAGGGCATTGTCGGCTCCGGCCACCGGGGAAGCGGCCAGGACTTGGGCCTGATCGTTCACCTCAGCGGCAGCACCTCGCTCAGCCCCGACCCCAACGCCAAGGTGCAGGTCTGCACCGTCGAGGAGGCGATCAAACTGGGGGCCGACGGCGTCTCCATCCATGTCAACCTGGGGGCGCGAACCGAGCCGGACATGCTGCGGCAGTTCGGAGAAATCTCGTCCGAGTGCATGACCTGGGGGATGCCCCTGTTGGCGATGGTCTACACCCGGGGCGATGCGATCAGCAACCCTTATGATGCGGAGCTGGTGAAACACGCGGCTCGCGTCGGGGCCGAGCTGGGCGCCGACATCGTCAAATGCGTTTACACCGGCAGCCCGGAGAGCTTCGCCAAGGTGGTTGAGGGCTGCCCGGTGCCGGTGGTCATCGCGGGCGGCGAAAAGATGGAGACCGACGCCGAGATTCTGACGATGGTGGCCGGGTCTCTGGAAGCCGGCGGCCGGGGCGTGTCCATCGGACGCAATGCCTTCCAGCACCAGCAGCCCGCCCGGCTGATTGCCGCCATCGCCCGCATGGTTCACGAAGGGGCCTCCGAGCAGGACGCTCTCGCCCTGCTCTCGTCGTAGGAAAGGAATAAGACCGTGAAAGCTATCTGGGTCAACGCCAACCCGTGGAACCGCGAGGTGGTCACCGCCGCGCTGGAGAGCGGGGCCGATGCGATTCTGGTGCCCGAAGGCCATACCGACCGAGCCCACGCGCTGGGCCGCGTCAAAACGGTCGCGGCCGACGGCGACATCAAACTGGGCAAGGACGCCGTGATCTGCGAGGTCCGCACCAAGGCCGACGAGCAGCATGTCGCCAAGATGCCCCCCCACCAGATTCCTATCCTTCGGATGCGCGACTGGCGGGTCATCCCGCTGGAGAACCTGCTGGCCCAGCGCGAGCAGCTCTTTGTCGAGGTGGCCAATGCCGACGAGGCCAAGCTGATGCTCGAAGTCCTGGAGAAGGGCGTCTCCGGCGTGGTGCTGCGAAGCCAGGACATCAACGAGATCAAGAAGACAGTTCGCCTGGTCAAGGGCGTCGCCGACCGCGTGCCGCTGGTCAGCGCCAAGATCACCCGCGTCGTACAACTGGGGATGGGCGACCGCGTCTGCGTCGATTCGTGCAGCCTGATGAAGCCCGGCGAGGGGATGCTGGTGGGCAACGCGAGCGATGGATTCTTCCTGGTCCACAGCGAGACCATTCCCTCGCCCTACGTGGCCACGCGACCGTTCCGCGTCAACGCCGGAGCTCTCCACGCCTACATGATGGTGCCCGGCGGCAAGACGGTCTACCTTTCCGACTTGCGGTCCGGCGACGCGGTACAGATCGTGAACGCCCGCGGCGAGACCCAGCAGGCCTACATCGGACGTTGCAAGGTGGAACGCCGGCCCCTGCTGCTGGTCTGTGCCGAAGCTGCCCAGGACGAAGGCCCGGCCCGCGAGATCGGGCTGGTCTTGCAAAACGCCGAGACCGTGCGGCTCACCCAACCCGACGGAGGCTCGCTCTCCGTCGCCACCGCCAAACCCGGCGACGAGGTTCTGGCCCACGTGACCGACGGCGGACGCCACTTCGGGATGCGGGTGCAGGAGACGTTATCCGAAAAGTAAGCTCCCCCATGACGTCGTTCGCCCGTGCCCCTGAAGGAGGTCGCCGATGAAATCCCTGACCGAACACCTCTGGTTCAACGTGCCCGCGCGGCGCGGCTTCATCAACATCACCCGGCAGGTCGAAGACTTGGTGGAGCAGAGCGGCGTCCGCGAGGGCCTCTGCCTGGTCAACGCGATGCACATCACCGCCAGCGTGTTTATCAACGACGACGAGAGCGGGCTGCACCGCGACTTGGAAGAATGGCTGGAAGGCCTGGCCCCGCACGAGCCGGTCTCGCATTATGCCCATAATGTCGGTGAGGACAACGCCGACGCTCACCTGAAGCGCACCGTGATGGGTCGCGAGGTGGTCGTCGCCATCACCGACGGCAAGCTGGATGTCGGCCCCTGGGAGCAGATTTTTTACGGCGAATTTGACGGACGGCGACGCAAGCGCGTCCTGGTTAAAATTATCGGCGAATAGACCCTCAAACGCTTTCCCCGGCGGCGCCGCCCTGCCCCAAGCGCCGTCGAGCCACGTCATTCAGGCCTAAATCATCTGTGGGAAAGGACTTGCAAGACTGCGTTTTTCCTTGTTCCCATTGGTTGACACCTTGGAGCGGTGCTGGTACAATTCCGTCTCGCCTCTTTACTCGTTTGGAGAATGTCTGTGGTCAAGCAAATCGAAGCGGTTCATCACCCGGAAGCCAAGGTTTTGGAATTGCCCTCCATCCCTATCTTCCAGTATCAGAAGAGCATCCAGAACGAGGTGGACGCGGGAACGTTGACCCGCCGCAGCGCGATGGACCTGCTCGAACAAATGTGGATGATTCGATTCTTTGAGGAGATGATCGCAGAGATCAAGGCCGGGGCGTATCGTCCCTTGCGCCGGTACAACTACATCGGCCCGACCCACGTGTCCATCGGCCAGGAAGCCACGGCCACCGGATCGATCGCGGGCATTCTGCCGACCGACCACATCACCAGCTCGCACCGCGGGCACGGCGACGCGGTGGCCAAGGGTTATGCGGCCATCCGCGGGATGAGCGACGACGCGCTCCGCGCCCGGCTGAAAAAATACGAAGCCATCTGCAACTTCATCGAATGCACACCGTCCGGCACCGCCAAGCGAGCTGAACTCGAAGAAGCGGCGATACGGCTGCACATCTATCGGATGATCGCCGAGCTGTTCGGCAAGACCCACGGCTATTGCCGCGGCGTGGGCGGAAGCATGCACATCGCGGACTTTGAGAGCGGGCACCTGGGAGCCAACGCCATCGTCGGCGGCCACATGGCCATTGCCGCCGGGGCCGGCATCTCCAGCCGCTATCAGGAGACCGGCGAGGTGGTGCTGTGCTTCGCGGGCGACGGGGCCTATCAAAACGGCATCTCGCACGAAGCGATTACGATGGCCACCATGGCCCAGTTCCACAATGGCCTGATGAAGCGGGCCTTCGGCGTCCCGGTGATCTTCGCCATCGTCAACAACCATTACGCCATGTCCGGCCAGTCGGTCGGCGAGACCACCGGCTTGGACTACCTGGCCCGGCGCGGGGTCGGCTATCACGTCGATGGCCTGCACGCCGAGGTGGTGGACGGAATGGACGTGCTGGCCTCACGCGAGGCGACGCAGCGCGCCGCGCAGCTCTGCCGCGAAGGCCACGGCCCGGTGGTGCTCGAATACATGACCTACCGCTACAAAGGCCATTCGCTCAGCGATGCCCAGGCCTACCGCGAACGCAGTGAGGTCGAGGCCTGGATGCAGCGCGACCCAACCGTAACTTTCCCCGAAGCTCTGAAGGCCGTCACGTTCCCCGACGACCAGGGCGGGGCGATTACCGACGCGGACCTCGCCGCACTGCGCGAGCAGGCGTGGCAGCGGAACGCGGACATGGCGGTCAAGGCCGTCGCCGCCGAGGAGCCTGCCGCCGACAGCCTGATGCTGCATATGTACTGTGAGACCCCGGACAAGCCGGTGCCCGAACGCTTTGCGAATCCCAAGCCGGCTGGCGAGGTCGCCAAGCACGAACGCAAAGAGGGCGGTCTGCTCAACTACCGCCTGGCGGTTATCGAGGCCCTGACCGAGGAGATGCTTCGGGACGAGCGTGTGGTGCTGTTCGGCGAGGACATTGCCGAATACGGCGGCGCCTTTGCCGCGACGCGCGGCCTGTTCGAGACATTCGGACGCGACCGCGTGTTCAACTCCCCCATCGCCGAATCGGCCATTGTCGGCTCGGCCGTGGGCATGGCAATGACCGGCCTCCGTCCGGTCTGCGAGATTATGTACGACGACTTCATCCTGATGACCATGGACCAGACCGGGAATCAGGCGGCGAAGTGGAGCTATATGTCGGGCGGGCAGAAGAGCGTGCCGATGGTGATTCGGACGCCGCACGGCGGCGGGCGCGGCTATGCCGGGCAGCACTCCCAGTGCCTCGAATCGATCTGTCTCCACATGCCCGGCCTCAAGGTGGTTTGCCCGTCCAACGCCTATGATGCCAAGGGCCTGCTCAAGGCCTCCATCCGCGACATGAACCCGGTGGTCTTCTTCGAGCACCAGCAGCTTTACAACGAAGAAGCCGTGGTGCCCGAAGGCGAGTATGTGCTGCCGCTGGGTGTGGGCGAGGTGAAGCGCGAGGGCAGCGACGTGACCGTGGTGGCTTGGGGCTGGCCCGTGCTGCACGCTCTGGAGGCCGCCGAGACGCTGGCCGCGGAGGGCATCTCGGTCGAGGTCGTCGACCCGCGCACGCTCTGGCCGCTGGATATGGAGACCATCCTGGAATCGGTGCGGAAGACCGGCCGCTGCCTGGTGGTGTCGCAAGCGGTGACGCAAGGCAGCTTTACCGGCGAGGTGGCATCGCAGATTATGGCTCAGGGCTTCGACTATCTCGACGCCCCGGTGATGCGGCTGGG
>CAZBCO010000049.1:0-6195 GCA_964490295.1 uncultured Planctomycetota bacterium | reverse complement strand
GGGCCGCTTGGAAGGCCTCAACCTGGTGTACACCGGGATGGCCCGCGGCATCCTCCACTCGTTCCTGCGCGTCTGCCCGGTGATGGGCATCCACTTCGTCGCCGCCGTGCCCGAATCCTATGCCAAAACCCTGGACCCGGCCATCCTGCGCGAGGGAGAGGCACGGGCCAGCCAGGCGGGCACACGGCTTGAGGTCGTCACCGACCTGAAGAAGGCGGTCGAGGGCGCGGACTTCATCCAGGCCAGCACCTTGATCCGCAGCATGCTCGCGGGTGAGCAATCGCCCGAGGAAAAGGCCGTCAAGGTCGAGCACTGGACTGTGACCGATGAGGTGCTCGACTGTGCCAAGCCTGACGTAGTTTACAGCCACTCCGGCCCCGCCCACCGCGGCGTCTGCGCGACCGATGCGGTGATGGACGGCCCGCGCCAGATCATCGAGCACGAAGCCCTCAACGCCATTTACTCCAAAAAGGCGATGCTCGCTCTGATGGTGAAATAAGCCCGGAGGCCCTCCCCCGGCGAGATACGCTGCAAGCCGAGTTCTGCGGCGCTCTGCCGCGAGGGTATGTCCATGGCCGCTAAATCGAGGACACAGGCGAGAAGCAGAAACCGGCTGCGGTTCATCCCGGCAATCTCCCGAAAGCGATAACTGCTCACTAACCCGTTGGTTTAGCCGGTCGGCTTCGCTACAATGGTTATGTGTTGATCTGTTATCCTGTGTTTTTGTGAGCGCGTGCTTTTGGCTCGACCATCAGAACCTATGGAACTCCGCTTCGAGGGTCGGCTCAACTCTCAGACCGTCGGGCCATTGTGGCGCGACACCATGGCACGGCTTGGCTCAGCCAAGCCGGCCAGTGTGGTGGTCCATGCCGAAGGGGTGGATTACTGCGACGGCTCCGGTATGGGTCTGCTGTTTGGGATTTTGCTGCACGGTCACTCGCAAGGCTTCCCAGTCGAGATTCGCGGCCTGAAGCCGGAGTTCGAGGCAGCCCTGACCCGCTTTAAGCTCGATGATTTCGACGGCTCCAAGGTCCCGCCCAGACGGCACTCCAGCCTTCCGGAAGACGTCGGCCGGGTCGCCGTGCACCTGCTCCACGATGCCCACAGCCAGATCGTTTTCATTGGCGCCCTGTGCTCGGCCTTGTTTCATGGGGTGCTTCGGCCCTGGCGGCTGCGGTGGCGCGAGATGATGCTGGTGGTAGAGCGGGCGGGTACCGACGCGGTCGGCCTGTGTTCCTTGATTGGCTTTCTGTTCGGGCTGATTCTGGCGTTCAGCTCCGCGATTCCGCTTCAGCAATTCGGAGCCGAGATTTACGTGGCGGACCTGGTGGCGCTGGGCATGGTGCGGGTGTTGGGGGCCTTTATCACGGCGGTGCTGCTCGCCGGGCGGAGCGGCTCGGCCTTTGCCGCCGAGCTGGGCACGATGAAGATCAACAGCGAGCTTGACGCCCTGACCACGATGGGCCTCAACCCGATCAGCTTTCTAGTGATCCCGCGAGTGCTGGCCGCGATTCTGGTGATGCCGCTGCTGACGCTGCTGACCAACTTCGCCGCGCTGGTGGGCACCGGGGTGATGTTGCTGTCGCTGGGCTACCCGCTGGTCACTTATATGGACCACGCCACCTCGGCGATCAATCTGACCGACCTGGGCCTGGGGCTGGGCAAGGCGATGGTCTTTGGCGGCTTGGTCGCGGGCGTCAGTTGCCTTCGCGGGCTGGAGACCACCACCGGGGCCGACGCGGTGGGCACCTCTACCACGCGGGCCGTGGTCAGCAGCATTGTGCTGATTGTTGTCGCCGAGGGCATGTTTGCCGTGTTGTTCTATGCTCTGGGGCTATGAACGATGGGATCGGACGCTATCATCCGGGTCGAGCATCTGACCGCGGCTTACCGCGATGAGGTGATCATCGACGACATCTCGTTCGAGGTGCGTCGCGGCGAAGTGTTTGCCATTCTCGGCGGCTCCGGCTGCGGCAAAAGCACGCTGCTGAAGCATCTCATCGGGCTGTATCCGCCGGCGTCCGGCCGGATTTTAATCAACGGCGTGGACCTGGTGACGGCGGCAGATGACGAACGCGATACCCTGCTGCGTAGCCTGGGCGTGACCTTTCAGACCGGAGCCTTGTTCGGGTCGATGTCGCTGCTGGACAATGTCCGATTGGTGCTTGACGAATTGACCACCCTGCCCCGCCCGGCAGCCCATCTGGTCGCGCTGATGAAGCTGAGCCAGGTCGGCCTGCGTGAATTCGCCCACCATCGACCTTCGGAGCTCAGCGGCGGAATGCAGAAGCGGGCCGCCATCGCGCGGGCCATTGCTCTGGACCCGACCCTCATTTTGATGGACGAACCGTCCGCCGGGTTGGACCCGATCACCTCCGCCGAGTTGGACCGGCTGATCCTCCACCTGGCCGAAAACCTGAAGATCACTTTCGTGATCGTGACTCACGAGCTGGCCAGTGTTCACGCGGTGGCGGACCGGGTGATCATGCTGGACAAGCGCTCCAAGAAGATCGTCGCGGAAGGCTCGCCCGAAGCGCTGAGCCGCTGCCGCGACAACCCCTGGGTATGGCAATTCTTCCATCGCGAGGCGGAACCCGCCCCGCATAACGAGGTGAACGGACGATGAGCACGCGGGCCAATTATTTCAAGATCGGACTTTTCATTCTGATGGGAATGGCTCTTCTGGTCGGCGGGCTGATCGTGCTCGGCATGGGAGCGATGGGCCAGAAGACGCTGATGCTTGAAACCTATTTTGACGAGTCGGTGCAGGGGTTGAGCGTCGGCTCGCCGGTTTTACTGCGCGGCGTTAAGATCGGCCAGGTCGAAGAGATTACTTTCGTTCAGCGCGAGTATGGTTTGAAACACGACGCCCAAGCGCTGCAAGCCTATGACAAGATGGTGTTGGTTGTGATGGCCATCAGCCAGACCAGTTTCCCCGATGCCGGCCCCGGGCGCACACGAACGATTTTGAGCGATCTGATCAACAACGGGCTTCGCCTCAAGCTCGCAAGCCAGGGCGTCACCGGCATCGCCTACATCGAGGCCGATTTTGTCGATCCGGAGCGTTATCCGATCCAACCCCTTGCCTGGAAACCGCGACACCTCTACGTCCCGGCGGTTCCCAGTACGCTGACCAGTTTCACCCAATCGGTCGACCGCGTCTTCCGGACGCTCGAAAGCATCGACTTTATCAGCACCGCCCAAGAGCTGGAGAAGGCCATCCGGTCGCTGAACACCGCTGTGGAAGGGGCCAGCGTGGCCAAAATCCAGCAGGAATTGATCGGATTGGTCGGCGACTTGCGCAAGACCAATCGGATGTTCATGCGCCTGCTGGACCGCACCACGGTGGCCGATGCCACCAACCAAACCGATGTGGTCGGCTTGCTCGGCTCGCTGGACAGCGCGGTCAAGTCACTCGACGGAGCGATCCGGAACGCCGATGTTACCAAATCTCGCGAAGAGATTGTGACCTTGGTCTCCGAATTCCGCGAGACGAATAAGATGGTGCAAAGCCTGATGACTCAGGCCGCCAAGGCAGGCGACAACACCGTGCCCGGCACGCTGGCCCAGATTCAACGGACACTCAAGCGGCTGGATCAATTCGTCGGCGGTCGGCAGGCCGAAATTGAGGAGATTCTGGGCAATATCGGCACGGCCGCCGCCAATTTGCGCAAATTGACCGAAACGGCTCGGAAGTATCCGGCCAATGTATTGTTCGGAGACCCGCCCCCGCGAACGGAGGATGAAGAATGACCGGCAGAAGCCACGTGTGGATAATGGCGGCGCTGGCCGCCCTTGTGGCGGGCTGTGTGAGCACCGCGCGGGAATACGTCGGCAAGCGGCAATATGTGATCGAAGCCCTTCGCCCGGACAAGGCCCTGACCGCGCCCGACGGGGCACCGTCGCTCAAAGTGCGGCACTTCCGCGTCTCCGAGCCGTTCGATTCCGCCCTGTTCATCACCCGCACCGGAACGGTAACGTATGAGAGCGACTTCTACAACGAATTTCTGGCATCACCCGGCGTATTGATGGCCGAGATAACCCGGCAATGGCTCGCCGAGGCCGGGGTCTTCCCCCACGTGGCCCCGGCCACCAGCCGAGCCTCGGCACGCTACCTGCTGGAAGGCAACGTCGTGGCCCTCTATGGCGACTATCAGGACCGGGCCAAACCCACCTCGGTTATCGAAGTGCAATTCTTTCTTATCGACACGTCATCCGGCGAGAACGTCGTGGTCTTCAACAAAACCTACCGCCAGGAAACGTCGGCGGCCGCGGCGAGAGCACCGGAGCTTGCCGAAGCTTTCAACGCCGGCCTGGGGGCCATTCTGGCGAAGCTCGAAGCTGACCTGCGGCGTGAGAGCTTCTGACGTGGCCCGTCGCGTGAACGTGCCCGATGCAGGGCAAACAGAAAAGACTCCCCGGTTCAGTGCCGGACTTATTTTCTCGGCACAACAAACGGCGCGCAATGGTCGGGGCCGGCCCAGATTTCGATAACGAAATCGGTGCTATCCATATTCCAAGTCCACGACCAGAAAGAGGTGCGCCAGAGCGAGAAATAGCGAATTCCTATCTCGGCAATGTCGCCCGGAGGCAGATATACCACCTGGCCCTGGTTGAACATCGCGTTCCCGCCGCTTTCCATCCGAACGTAATCCGTCTGGGCGAAATCCCAGACCGTACCGTAGTTCATATAGCTGAGCGCTCTCACGTTGATCTGCTCGTAATAAACTTCCGGCCAACTGCTCCAGGTGGCAATGATATTGGTGAGATAAACACCGCTGTCGCCGTCATTCCGAACCCGGAACCGTAATTCACTGGAAGGGCTGGAGGTCCGCTCCAAAAAGGTGAGCTGCACCGGTGGGCGATTGGTGTCGCTGTCGCGGCTGGTGGCCAGCCCGACCAGTTGTGCTCGATGCTCGCCGCTATTCCAGGAAATGTTGACGGTCACACGCTTGTAGCTGGTCGAGCCGTTGGCAACCGCCGCACCGCCGAGGTCATAGCCCAGCACGTTCTCAACGTTCACATCGACGCGAAACGGTGCATACACGGGAAACGCATTACCGCGGCAATCGGTGGGAGGAGATTGGCTGTATCCGTGATAATCGTCCACATCGTCGAAATGGGTGCGGCTTAACTCGTCGGTACCGAACGACCCGGCGGGCAACTGCGGGTCTTCGAATTCCTTGGATAACACCTCCTCCATCATGCTCTTGGCCAGCGTGGTGGCCTTGGCATACATGTTGGCCTGCGTACTGTCGCGCAGCGACTGGCTCAACAGCGTGGCCATCGGTGGGACGGCCAGCGAGACGATGGTGATCAACACCACGATCTCAATCAACGAGAAGCCTTGTCTTGTCCGATGTGTCCTCATCATACCGTCTCCGAGCTACCGCCCCCAGCGTCGCCGACTCCACCGCCAGAGCCTGCCCAGCCACCACCAGCGCCGCCCGCCGCGCCCGTTGTTTCCGAGATCGACCTCGCTTTCCCCCACGGGGACATAGCTGTCGCGGAAGGTGCGCGGGAACATCTCGACACGAAGCGAGGCGTCCTTACCGCCGGGGCTGACCGTGATCTCCGCAGCAATGCGATGCAAGTCGGCCTGCGTCGAGGCCAGGCCGCCGTCGGCCCGATAATAGGTCAGGGCAAACCGCGTCACATCACGAGCCAGCACCTCACCGTCACGCAGGAGCGTCGTGCCGTTAAGCCGATAGACCAGGTCCGAGCCTGATTCGTTGATTGTGATTCTCTCAGCAGCCATCGTCGTCACCTGGTCGCGGTTCGCCAGACCGCTGATATCCAGATCCAGCCGAGCCAGGGCGTATTGTGCATCCGCAAATCCGTCCGTGCGGTGGCGCGACTCTCCCAGCGCCCGGCCCGATTCCACCAGGATGCCGGCCCCCATTGCCCCGACGATGGCCAGCACCGTGATGGTTATCACGCCCTCTATCAGCGTGAAACCGCCGTGTGGACTGCTTCGGTATAAACACCTGAACATCATGGGGTCTCCCTGACATAGCCGGTGCCCGGCACCACCGACACTTCTTGCGTAGCATCGCCCGAAGCAAGTTGCACGGTACCCGAACTGGTTAACTGGACGCCCTGACCATTGGCCGGCGCCCCGGAGCCAAGGAATTCCACCTCGGCCCGGCCTCCGAAGGAAGCGCTTGCAATCCGGATCGGGCTGGCCCCCGTCCC
>CAZBCO010000048.1:0-3923 GCA_964490295.1 uncultured Planctomycetota bacterium | reverse complement strand
GGCGCCCCACCCCCCGGAAAGCCCGCTTAAAGAAAGGCGGGGCCGTCCTGTTGACAACCCGGACGGCGGGTGCTGGGATTCGCTGGCTGACCCGAATCCTAGCACCCGCCGTCCGGATTGTCAACAGGACGGCCCGGCTTTTCTTGAAGCGGGCTTCCCGGGCGATGGCATGCCGGGTGAGCCGGGGTGTGACAGGCGTCAGCCGGAGCCGTCGATCGTCAGGCGAGTTGATGTTTCTGACAGAGGAGCTTCCACAACCGGCGCTGCCCGGCCCAGTCCGGTGTGGCGACCAGTTTGCGGACATGACGTTCGCAGAGGCCGCTGCGCTCGCCCGGCACGCGGGGCAGGAAGAGAATCGCCTCCTGAATATCCGGAGCCAGGAGGCGGAGGTTCATGATCTGCGTCAGACGGGCGCGGGTGACGTGGCCGAGACGGGCCAGGTTGGCGTAGTCATGAACCTGTCCCTCGCGCACGAAATGCTCAAACCGGATGGCCAGGGCCATCAGACGTGAGATGCGGGGGACAATCCCGGCGTCCGTGTTCGGCGGCGCGGGCTTTGTCCCGGCGCGCATCCGTTTTCTGCCGCGGTGCCCCGTCCTGAAATGCACGTTGTATTCAAGGGTCAGTTCGGTCATCGCCTCTTCTCCTGACGGCCTCTTCGGCCAAAAACCGGATGCCCGTGGGCCGGAAGGTGACGGATATCTTGCCCTGCTCGCCGTCATACCGGACCTGCACCACCAGGAGTCGTATCACCCGAGCCTGCTCCTTCGGCGACAGGGTGTCCCACACGGGGTCGAAGAGCGACAGGGCCTTCGCTATCTCGCGCTCGTCGACCTGCTCGCGGCTCAGCTCGACACGTTCATCCCGGATCGCTGTCACCCGCTGTTCGGTGACGCGGATGCGTTCCTTAAGGTCGGCCAGCTGCACGGTGGCGGGCGAGGTGCCGTGTCCGTGGGTCGCGGTCTCGCGGACGAGCTGCCGAACCTCGGATTGGTGCCGCTTGAGTTCGCGTTGGAGGGCCTTTTGTTCCGCCTCAAGCCGCACGACGCTCTCGCGGTTCTGATTCCGGCACTGTTCGAGTGTCTTGATGAGGACGCCGGGGTCTCGACCGATGCCGCGAATGCGGTCGATCACGAACCGCTCGATCTCTGATGCTGGCACCGACTTCGTCGGGCAGGTCTCCCATCCGCGCTTCTGCGCCGTCGTGCAGACATAGTATCGGTAGCGCGTGTTCCTCTTGAGCGTATGGGTGTGCGTCATCGCCGAGCCGCAGGAGCCGCAGCGCAGGATTCCCTTCAGGAGGGCACCGTACTTGTTCCGAACCTGACTGCCGCCGTTGTTGTTGTTGCGACGCAGTACCTCCTGGGCCCGCTGCCAGAGATGCTCGCTGACAATGGCGTCGTGCTCGCCGTCGTATACCTCCCCATGGAAGGGCACCTTCCCGATGTAGAGCATGTTCGAGATCAGCTTGGACAGGCCGGTCTTGGTGAACGGCTTGCCGCCGGTGTCGCGCCCCTTCTTCGTTATCCATCGCTTGTTCACCCACCCGCGTAGGTCCAGTTCCTTCAGGGTCTCCATCAGGGATTGCCGGTCGAGGTACAACTCGAAGACGGATCGGACCCGAGCGGCCTCTGCCTCGTTCACGACGAGCCGGCCGCCTCGGGAGTCCACGTCATAACCCAGCACCGGATGCCCGCCGACCCACTTGCCCTTCTTCCGGGCCGCCCACATCTTGTCGCGGGTGCGTTCGGAGATGATCTCCCGCTCGAACTGGGCGAACGAGAGGAGGATGTTCATCGTCAGACGCCCCATCGAGCTCGTGGTGTTGAACTGCTGCGTGACCGAGACGAACGAGACCTCCCGCCGATCCAGCGTTTCCATGATGCGCGTGAAGTCGAGCAGCGACCGCGAGAGGCGATCGACCTTATAAACCACGATGCAGTCTATCCGGTCTGCCTCGACGTCGGCCAGGAGACGCTTCAGGGCAGGGCGTTCGATGTTGCCCCCCGAAAACCCGCCGTCGTCGTAGCGGTCGGCCAGACACACCCAACCCTCGGCTTTCTGGCTGGCGATGTAGGCCTCCGCCGCCTCGCGCTGGGCATCGAGCGAGTTGAACTCCTGCTCAAGGCCTTCTTCGGTTGACTTGCGGGTATAGATCGCACACCGGATGGTCTTGGGGGCGGGCCGGGTGCTTTCCTGAGTCTTGCGTTTCATTGGCCCTCCTTGCCTCCGGCGAGGCCGAAGAAATGGAACCCGTTCCAGTGGGTGCCGGTCACCGCCCCGGCGATGGACGACAGCGACTTGTAGACCTCGCCCTCGTACTCAAACCCGTTGTCCAGCACCGTCACATGGAGGGTTTGGCCCTTGTACTCGCGGGTCAAGACCGAGCCGGGCATCGGAACCCGCCGATCGTGCGAGGTGGCCAGCCGCCCCGTCACGGTGTGTCCGTTGGCGGCGGGCAGCACCGTATTTTTCGGCGCGTACAGCCGCAGGTCGGCGTCATTCGCCAGGGTGTCGGCCCGGCGCCTGGCTCGGTTCGTCAGGCCGCCCTCGGCATTCGCCTGGAGCCGCCACGCGATGCGACGCCACAGATACTCCTTGTGCCCGCAGGTCGTCGCCTCGCCGAAGACCTCGGCGTACCGGTCGCGTAACTCGGCGACCGTCATCGCTTTCAAGACCCTCACTTCCTTCGCCACATCCATCGTTCAGCCCTCCGTTCTCAAGCTCTCGGCGGTGTTAACCACCAGCACCATGAAGCCGAGGGGCGGCACAAGGCTCAAGGGAATTCCGGGAGCTTTTTTCGATGGCTTCGGGCGGTGCGGGCGCGGCGGATGGGCGGTCCGGAAGCACCGTGTTCTGCCTCTTCAGCCGCAGGAACCCGGTGGCCAGAATGGCCGCCAACTCGGCATCCCGCTCTTCAGGCGTCATCTCCGCAGGGTCATCAAGGCACAGCATAGCTCAGTCTCCGGTTCAAGGCCGGCGGACCATCCCGCCTCCCTTACATACTTACCGGAGCGCCTGCAAAACTGTCGGACGGGCGGGCGAAATTTGGTAGATTATCTTGGGGATCGAAGCAAAGCCTTACGCTAACGACCCTCTGTTAGTCTGGGAGCCGTTTCAGAGCCGTCGCCCAAGTCGAGGCGTTTTCTACCTTGAAAACATTTGTGAAAAACCGGATAATGGCCACCGCACGCATAGCAAGCTGGCAAGGGAGTCCCCTTGGCAGGCAGGCCATTATGGACAAGGTCAGGCCCTTGATCCTGAAGAGCATAGAAGATAACCGCCGGGAGAGAGTATGGAAAACGGACAACTCAACTGGATCGCGGGGTTCATCTGGAACATTGCCGACGACGTTCTGCGCGACGTTTACGTCCGGGGCAAGTACCGCGACGTGATCCTCCCCATGACGGTTATCCGGCGACTCGACGCCGTGCTGGAACCGACCAAAGAGGCCGTCCTCAAGTTGAACAAGCAACTCGATGACGCTGGCGTGGCGAATAAGGACGCCGCGCTCTGCCAGGCGTCCGGCAACGCGTTCTATAACACCTCCCCGTTCACGCTCCGCGATCTTCGCTCCCGCGCCAGACAACATCAGCTCAAGGCTGATTTCGAGACCTATTTGGACGGCTTCTCTCCCAACGTCCAGGAGATTCTCGATAAGTTCAAGTTCCGCAACCAGATCCCGACGCTCGTTGATGCCGACATCCTGGGTGGCGTGATAGAGAAGTTCACCGGCAACGACATTAATCTCGGCCCGAATCCCGTCTATGCCCAGGACGGCAATGTCCGTTTGCCCGGTCTCGACAACCACGCCATGGGCACGATCTTCGAGGAGTTGATCCGTCGCTTCAACGAGGAGAACAACGAGGAAGCCGGAGAGCACTTCACTCCGCGCGACGTGGTGAAGCTGATGGCCAACCTGA
>CAZBCO010000047.1:0-3885 GCA_964490295.1 uncultured Planctomycetota bacterium | reverse complement strand
CGGTCGGCCTCGACAAAGCGCAGCCTGGGCTGAACCAGGTAGGCGGTGCCCTCGGCCCAGTTGACATAGACGCGGTCGGCCTCGGACACGGCCGCGCGGGTGTCGATCAGAATGGTTGGTTGCTCTTCGGGCGAGCGGACCAAGCCGTCAAGGTCGCCGGCTTTTTCCAAGGTCTCGTTGGGTGCCAGGCCGGTGCGCTGGTCGAGCGGCGGCTCCGGCACGTGGAAACGGCGCGGGTCTTTGGCCGGCCCCAGCGTCTTGTAGATGCGGATATTGCCCTCAAAGTAGGCCTCCCGGCGGTTCAGCCAGACCACGCCCGCGTCGGCCACGATCAGTTGATCGCTTTTCGGCGGCATGAACCGCACATTGCCCACGGCGATGCCGATGCCTTTTTGATAGTCAAAATCGCGTCGGTCGGACCGCAGGTACAGCGCGGATTCCCCCGCCCCGGCGTCCACGCCGACCAGCAGACAGAAGGCGGCCACCGCCCAGCACGTCCATATCGGGGCCATCCTCCGGGTTTGCATTCTCAAGAGGCCGCCCCTCCCGCACAAGACATCGAGTTTATTTTCTCCACTCGGCGGGCATGTCGCCCGCCCTCAAACGCTGTCGTCAGCCAGACGTCGGTCATGGCCTGCAATGCTTCGGCGGTGTTCAAGCGCGCCCCCAGGCAGAGAACGTTGGCGTCGTTGTGGGCGCGGCTCAGCCGGGCCGCCTCCACCTGCTGGCACGCCGCTGCCCGAATGCCCGGCACCCGGTTGGCCGCCATCGACATGCCCACGCCGGTACCGCACACCAGTATGCCGCGCTCGCATTGGCCCGCCGTGACCGCTTGGCAGACCCGCGCTGCGAAGTCGGGGTAATCGCACGACGCATCGGAATCCGTCCCGCAATCCGTCACCTCGTGGCCCATCTCACGCAGCATACGGGCCAGGTTGTCCTTGGCCGCTCGTCCTGCGTGGTCTGCTCCCAATGCCAGCTTCAAAGCGATTCCACCTGCCTTTCTAAACCGGCCTCCATCTGCCGCACCACCCGTCCGAACGCATCGAGCGGATAGCCGATCGGGTCCTCGATCTCCGCCCCGCTGGGGTCGAGCAGCCGGATACGGTCCGAGGCCTCCGGGCACATTGCCCGCGCCGCGAGCAGATGGCCTCGATCCATTACGAAAATATGGTCCGCGTCTTTCAGCAGCTCCCGCGTCATCGGCTGCGTCCGGTGGTAGGACAGGTCGAGTCCCGCCTGTTCTGCGGCCGCCAGAGCACCGCGGCTGGCCCCGCCGCCGCCCGCCGTGGCCGTGCCTGCCGACGTCATCCGATAACCCAGGGCTTCCAAGTCCGCCTCGTCCACGCCCAGCCGTCGGGCCAGAACGCGTCGGCACAGATGTTCGGCCATCGGGCTGCGGCAACTGTTGCCCGTACACAGGAACAACACGTGTGTCTTCAAGGTCTTGGCGACCATCGCCTCGGTGATGATGCCCTCGCGCAGCATGGCCCAGCCCGAACGCCAGACGCGCAGCACCGTGCTGGATTGCATCAGCGGCGCGGGGCCGCCGTCCAGCACTGCGTCGATCTCACCGTCGAACAGGGCCAGCACCTCCTCCGCGCTGTTCGCCGGAGGTTCGCCCGCGCGGTTGGCGCTGGGCGCGACCACCGACACCCCGGCCTCCCGCAGCATCGCGGCACCGACCTCGTGAGCCGGGAATCGGACGCCGACGCCCGCTTCGCCCTGGCCGAACACCAGCGTCAGCGGCCCCGGCCAGAAGCGGTCCATCAGCTTCCGCCCGGCGACCGGCACCTCGGCCACATACCGCAAGACCGCCTCCCGCTCACCGATGTGAAAGGTAAACGGCTTGTCCGGCGGGCGGGCCTTCAGCGCATTCAACCGGGCCATGGCCTCCGGGTTGTCCGCGTCCGCGCCGATCCCATAGACGGTCTCGGTGGGGAACCCGACCAGCCCGCCCGATGCCAGAATCGATGCGGCCTCCAGCACGGCCGGAGCCGCCGCCCCGCGGTCTCCGACGATCAGATGTTTGGTTCGCTTTGATATCACGGCCACGATTGTCACAAAATGCCGGTGGAGAGTCAAGCCGCCATCCGAAACCAAGCCCCACAATCTACCCCAGCCAGCCGCAGAGCTCCGCAAGTTGGCGGGTGTAGTCGACGAAGTTGGGCCAGGAGACATCGGACGGCACGCCGTGGTCGCAGCCGGGGATGAACCCGCCCTCCTTGAGCAGCGGCGGCACCACGCGCTGGATTTCGGCCCGCAACGCGTTGCCGCCCGCGGCCATCGCCCGCTTGTCGATGCCGCCCCGGTAGGCCATCTTGCGGCCAAACTGCCGGCGGTAGGCGACGATGTTGTTGTGGGCCGCGACCTCAATCGGGTCGCACACGTTGATGCCCGACTCCACCCAGATGGGGATCAGCTCGGCGATATAGCCGTCGGAGTCCATGTCGATCAGCGGCACGCCATGCTCGCGGCAGAGGGCGACCCATTGGTCGTAGGTCGGCTGGAGGAACTTGCGCGTCATCGCCGGTGAGATCATACTGTGGGCCTTGTAGGCCATATCCTCGGAGATGCGGAACACATCGACAACCACGCGGTCCAGCACGCGGCGGGTGACCTGAAGGACGAAGTCGCACCAGAAGGCGATCATCTCGCGTGGCGTCATCGCGGTCCTCTGTTCATGTTGAAGAAGCGTCCCCAATTATAGTGTGTGGTGGCACGACGGCAACAGGAAAACGCCGAAGCACGGCACAAAAGGCAGGAAATATGGCGGCGGGGGTTTCTGGAAGTGGAAGATGCGCTATAATGATGCTTCGTCAAGTGTTCAAAGGCTTTGGAGGTTTCGATGCAGTACGCTCGTTATGGTCAGGACGGCCCGGAGGTTTCACGGCTGGGGTTCGGGGTGATGCGGCTGCCGCCGACGAAGGGCGGGGGCTGGGGTACGGTGCATTTCCGCAAGTCGGTGCCGCTGCTGCGGCAGGCGTTCGAGGCGGGCGTTAACTTTGTCGATTCGCACCATCATTATCACGAGGGACTCAGCGAGGTGGCCATCGGCAAGGCGCTCAAGGGCTGGAAGGGGCACCGCATCATCATCCAGACCAAGACGCCGTTCTACCGGCGCGAGCCGCAACGGTTCTTCAAGGGCCTCATCGAAGCGGCGCTTGAGAAGCTGGGCGTCGATTGCATCGACTACCTGCTGTTCCACTCGATGAGCATGAAGATGTTCGAGCAACGCGGCAAGGCGTTCTTCGCCCTCACCGATTGGGCGATGAAGAAGGGCTACATCCGGCATCGGGGCTTCTCGTCGCACGACACGCCGGAAAACGTGCGGCAGTTCATCGATACCGGCGAGTTCTCGGCGATGCTGGTCAGCTACAACTGGCAGAACCCGCAGATGGCCGAGACCATCGCCCACGCGGCGGAGCGCGGGATGGGCGTCTCGATTATGAACCCGGTCGGCGGCGGGCTGTTGGCGGTGGGCACCCGGCCCATTCTCCGGCTGTTGCCGGGGGCCAAGACCGGGGCCGAGGTCGCGCTGCGCTATGTCCTCGCCACGCCGGGCGTCACCCTCGCCCTGTCGGGAATGAACACGCCCGAACAGATCGCCGAGAACACCCACCTCGCCGGCCGAGCCACGCCGATGACGCCCAAACAGCGCGCGAAGATGTTTGAACGGATTGAAACATTCTACCGGAAGGCCCCCGTGGCCTGCACCCAGTGCGGCTATTGCATGCCTTGTCCCAAGGGGGTGAACATCCCCAAGAACTTCCTGCTGCTGAACCAGGCGGCGTGCTTCGGCCTGGAGGAGCCGGCCAGGGCTTCGTTTGCCCGGATGCAGAAGCAAGGGAACGGCGACGTCTCGGCCCTCTCCTGCGTGGCCTG
>CAZBCO010000046.1:0-6906 GCA_964490295.1 uncultured Planctomycetota bacterium | reverse complement strand
GGCCATCCGCTCCACCAGTTCGGGAAGCACCAATTCCCCGGCACTGTGTGCCTCTAACCAGTCCGGCATTTGCAGATGAAGCACGGTCGCACCCATACTTCCTATGCTGCCATGTTCCCGGCGTTTTCGCAAGCGCGGATTGGAAATTATGACGGAGGCCGGGCGAAGGCTCCCGGAGCAGCGCCTCGACTTATTCACCGAAGAGGCGGTCAACGGCGTTGCGGCAACGGGCGGAGGCGGCTATACTGTGGCCTGGGTCAACTAACCGCCGAGGCATACTATGGACCACAGCATCCTTTACGTTCCCGTCGATGTTCTGCAGAACTTTATGGTCGATGTCTTCATCGGGTTGGGCGTTCCGCCCGACGACGCGCGTCTCTGCTCCGAGGTGTTGATCCGCTCCGACTTGCGTGGGATCGAGTCGCACGGCGTGGGCCGGTTGAAGATGTATTACGACCGCATTCGGGCGGGCATTCAACAGCCCGTCACCGAATTCGAGGTGGTGAACGACGCGGGAGCGACGGCTGTGGTGGACGGGCATCACGGCATGGGCCACGTGATCGGGGTGCGGTCGATGCAGATGGCCATTGAAAAAGCCAGGCAGTTTGGCTTGGGAGCCGTGGCGGTGCGCAACTCCACGCATTACGGCATCGCCGGCTACTACCCTCTGATGGCCATCCGGGAAGGGATGGCCGGCCTGACCACTACCAACGCCCGCCCCAGCATCGCCCCGACCTTCGGCGTCGAGCCGATGCTCGGCACCAACCCGATCACCTTCGGGTGCCCGACCGATGAGGCCTGCCCGTTTGTGATTGACTGCGCCACCTCGATCACCCAACGCGGCAAGATTGAGGTGCTGGAGCGCGAGGGCCGCCCGACCCCGGCGGGCTGGGCCATCGACGCGGAAGGCAAGCCGCACACCGAGACCGTCGCCCTGCTCAAAGATTTCGTCGCCGGAAGCGCGGCGCTGCTGCCGCTGGGCGGGGCGAGCGAGGAACTCGGCGGACACAAGGGCTATGGCTATGCGACACTGGTCGAGATTCTCTCCGCGGCCCTGCAAGGCGGGAGCCACACCAAAGCGCTGCTTGGTCTGGAGGACGGCCGGCCCGCTCCCTACAAGCTCGGCCATTTCTTCCTGGCCATCGACATCGCCCACTTCATCGATGTAGCGGTCTTCAAAAGCATTGCCGGAAGCATCTGCCGGTCGCTGCGGCAGTCACGTCGGGCGCCGGGCGAGGAGCGCATCTGGACCGCCGGGGAGAAGGAATTCGAGATGGAGCAGCGTGTCGCGGAAGAGGGTGTCCCGGTGAATGCCGCGCTGGTTCAGAACATCAAGACGATGCGCGAGGAGCTGGGCCTGAGCGGCCACCAGTTCCCCTTCTGATCCGGGGGGAAAACGCCTTGGCGACCAGAGCCGGTCAGCAGACCTCTTGGGTGGTCGCTTCGGCCTGCGGCAGATCGGCTTGGGGAGGCAGCGATTCGGCCTGGAACGACGGCGGAGCCTGAGGCTGGCGGACCTTCTCTTCCATCAACCGGCCGGGCTTGAAGGTGATCACCTTGCGGGGCGGCACCATCACTTCCTCACCGGTCTTGGGGTTGCGGGCTTTCCGGGCGCGCCGCTCTTTAATCTGAAAGACTCCGAAATCGCGCAATTCGAGGCGGCCTTTGGTGGCCAGCACATCGGAAATGGTATCCAGCGTCATCTGGACCACGGCCTTGGTATCCTCTCTCGAGAGATTGAGTGTCGTGGCGATGTGGTTGACGATATCCTTCTTCGTGGTCATTAGCATCTCTCCTTGGTTCGGACACAGGCCCAACACATGACTCGCGTCTAATATAATCCCCTTTGGGGCTGCTTATGTCAAGCCTCATTCAAGACTTCTGGCAAATTGTGACACGGTGCCCTGCGCACTCGCCGAACGGATCACGCTTTGCAGACGGAAATCAATGGCCGGAAACTATGGAGAAGGGCCGGTACGAATCCATGCCCGTCACGCGCTTTGGAAAGCCTGAGAACCCCAAAACGCCCTTGAAGCGTTGGCCGGAAGCCGCTACACTTGGCTGTCGGCTTGCTCCGTCCAAACAACGGCGTTCGAGCCGTGCAAACTTTTTAACTGCGGGCGATGCCCACGGAGACCGCCGATGAACTGGGCCGATTTGAAACCCACGCTCAACGCCCTGCCCTGCGTCTGCCGACGCCGCGTCCTCTACGGCGAGGTGGACAAGATGAACCTGGTTTACGGCAGCCATTACCTGACCTGGTTCGAGCACGGGCGAAACGAATCCCTGCGTCAATGTGGCCTGCCCTACACCGAGGTCGAGAAGCGCGGGCTGTTTCTCCCGGCGGTGGAGAGCCGCGTCTGGCATATCGCCCCGCTCCATTACGACGACCTGGTCGAGATTCGGTGCGCGGTCACGGACTGCACCCATGCCACGGCCACGTTTACGTTTGCATTGGTGTGTGACGGGGTTCTGGCCGCGGCGGGCACCACCCGGCACGCCTGTCTTGGCCCGGAAGGCCGCCCGATCCGCCTTCCGGACTGGCTTCGCTCGGCCCTGCTCCGGGATGCACCGGGCGAAAATGACCGCTCGGAGCTTGACTTGCCGCCCTCCAGCGGGTAATATTCACTGTTTGAATGGAGGAAACTCGAACCGAACCTATAAAGCCGCCGTATTGGCGGCATCGGATACGATTCAGCAAGCGAGGTGCCGCACGTTTTATATCGCACCGGGATTTGATGGGCGTATTTGCGAGGGCGTTCAAGCGGGCGGAGTTGCCCGTGAGGATGTCCCAGGGCTTTAACCCACGACCGCGCTTCTCGTTGCCGGCTCCCCTGGCGCTCGGCATCGAGGGTCTGGACGAAGTGCTCGAACTCGACCTGTCGGAAGCAGTTACGACCGACGAGGTGGAACGGGCGCTGCAAGACCAGTTGCCGCCGGACATTCGGGTCAGCTCCGTGGAGCTGCTGCCGACCGGCGAGAAGGCGCGGGTCGCATCGGTACACTACCGAGCCTGGGGTGCCCTGCCGGAGGCGGCCATTGAGCAATGTGCCGCCAGCAAAGCGTTGTGGGCGACCCGACGGGACACGAAGGAGATTGATATCCGCCCCTATCTTCGCAGCTTGGAAGCCTGCGACGGCGGGTGCGTGTTCGAGATCCGCGTGACCAACGAAGGCTCGGCCCGCCCCTCGGAAGTGATCGCCGCGATCAGCGGCTCGCTTCCCGACACCGCCCCTCCGGTCCGCTTGGTACGAACGCACGTGATATTGGCGGCTCGCCAGGACCCTTAACGCGAGCGACGCAAACCGCCCGGCCTGACCGGGCGCCGGCCCAGAGACGTCGCCGCCAGAATTGTCGGGAAGTGCCGTGGAAAAACGCATGTTGATCAATGTGGCGGACGATGACGAGTATCGCATCGCCGTCGTCGAGGATGGCGTCCTCGAAGAGTTGTATCTGGAGCGCACCAAGGTCGAGCGCCACGTGGGCGATATCTACCTCGGCCGGGTGCAGAACGTCGAACCCAGCATCCAGGCGGCCTTCATCGAGATCGGCACGGATCGCAACGCCTTCCTGCACGTCTCCGATATACGCCCTGATGTACACGACATTCCCCCCAGAGAAACACCGGAATCGAGGACGCGGCGTAATAATGGCGACCGCAACATCAAGGGCATGCTCAAGAAGGGCGACCAGGTGCTGGTGCAGGTAACCCGCGAGAGCATTGATGCCAAAGGCCCCAACGTCACCACCTACGTCAGCCTGCCCGGCAAGTATCTGGTGATGATGCCCGGCCTCTCGCACCACGGCGTCTCGCGCAAGATTTCCGATGAAAGCTCGCGCAAACGGCTGAAGGCGATCCTCAACGAGATCGACCTGCCCAAACAGGCGGGGTTCATCATCCGAACCGCCGGCCTGGGACGAACCAAGCGCGACCTGCAACGCGATCTGAACTACCTCTGTCGGCTGTGGGATGCGCTGTGCAAGAAGTTGCTAACCGCCAAAATCCCGGCGATGGTTTATCAGGAATCCGACCTGATTATCCGCTGCATCCGCGATCTGTTCACCTCGGACACCGATGAGGTAATCATCGACAGCGACAAAGTCTGCGAGCAGGTCCGCGACTTTCTCTCCATCGTCTCGCCCACCTATACCAGGCGGGTCAAGCGCTACCACGGCAACGTGCCGATCCTGACCAAATTCAAGGTCGAGGCCTCCGTGGACCAGCTCTACGACCGCAAGGTGCCGTTGCCGAGCGGCGGCTCCATCGTCATTGATCAAACCGAGGCTCTGGTGGCCATCGACGTCAACTCCGGGCGTTACACCGAGGAGAAAGACGCGGAGATGACGGCCTATTACACCAACATGGAAGCGGCGGTCGAGATCGCCCGCCAACTCCGGCTGCGCGACCTGGGTGGCGTGGTCGTGATTGACTTCATCGACATGCTGCAAGACAAGCATCGGCGGGATGTCGAGCGAACGCTTCAGGAAATGATGAAGCGCGACCGCGCGCGGCGAAAGATCCTGCGCACCTCACAGTTCGGCCTGGTGCAGATGACCCGCCAGCGCATGCGGCCCAGCGTGGCCCGGGCCGTGTTCAAGACCTGCCCGATGTGCGGCGGCACCGGCCACGTCCGCACCTTGGAGAGCGTGACCCTGGCTGCGATGCGACGGATTCGCAACGCCATTGCACGGCAAGACTTGCAGATTGTCGAGTGTACGATGCATCCCGATGCGGCTTTGCATCTGATGAACGAGAAGCGGGACGAAATCCTTGATTTGGAGAAGCAGTTCAATCGACAGATTCGCGTGATCAGCGATGCCAGCGTCAACTCGCAGGCCTTCGATGTTCACGGAGTTCGGGGTAAGAAGACCATCACTTTGAATTAGGAGACGGCCATGTACGCAGTGATTGAAACCGGCGGCAAGCAGTATAAGGTGCAGCCCGGCCAGGTGATCGAGGTGGAACTTCTGGAGGTGTCCGAGGGCACGGTCACGTTTGACCGCGTCCTGCTGTGCTCGGACGGCGAGGAGGTCAAGGTGGGCGCTCCGGTGGTGGAGCAGGCTCGCGTGACCGGCGAGGTGCTGGCCGAGGTGAAGAGCCGCAAGACGATCGCCTTCAAGAAGCGCCGCCGCAAAGACAGCCAGACCACGCGCGGCCATCGCCAGAATCTGGCCCGCGTAAGGATTGACGAAATCGCGGTAAACTGATATAATCTGCCTTTCGCAACGACGAGGCAAGGAGTTTCAAGATGGCACATAAGAAGGGTGGCGGGTCAACCCGCAACGGCAACGACAGCAATCCACAATACCGGGGTATCAAGTCCTACGGTGGCCAGACGGTGAAAGCCGGGTCGATCATCGTGCGCCAGTGCGGCACACGGTTCAAGCCCGGTCGCAACGTCGGCTGCGGCGGCGACTATACCCTGTTCGCCAAGGCCGCGGGGCGCGTCAGCTTCGATGCCGGGCGTCGCGTCAGCGTCGTTACCGACTGATCCACCGCATCATAGCTTCCCAGGCAGGGGAAACCGGCACTGCGCTGGTTTCCCCTTTCTTTTCAGGGTTCCGGAATGTTCATTGACCAAGCGGTCATCCGCGTTGAAGGCGGCCATGGCGGAGCCGGTTGCATCTCCTTCCGCCGCGAGAAATTTGTCCCCAAAGGCGGCCCCAACGGCGGCGATGGCGGCCACGGCGGCAGCGTGGTGATTGTCGGCCAGGCTCAGGTAACGACGCTACTGGATTTTAACCGTCGCCCCGAATACAAGGCCCGCAACGGCGAACCCGGCGGCGGAAGCCACCGCACCGGCAAGAGCGGCGAAGACCTGGTGCTGGAGGTTCCTCTGGGCACCACCCTTTACGACGACGCCACCGGCCTTCAGCTCCGCGACATCACCACCGACGGCCAGTCGCTGGTCGTCGCGGCAGGCGGGCGAGGCGGCAAGGGCAACAGCCGATTCAAGTCCGCCGAAAACCAAGCCCCCCGCCAGGCCGAGCCGGGCGAACCCGGAGAGGAACGCACGCTGCGCCTGGAGCTGCGCCTCATTGCCGACATCGGAATTATCGGCCTGCCCAACGCGGGCAAATCTACCCTGCTCGGCCGCGTCTCGGCGGCGAGGCCCAAGGTCTCCAACCACCCCTTCACCACACTGGTGCCCAACCTGGGCATCGTCGAGTTGGACGATTATACGCGGCTGGTGATGGCCGATATGCCGGGCCTGATCGAGGGGGCCCACCTGGGCAAGGGCCTCGGCGACGAATTCCTGCGGCATATCGAGCGCACCCGGGCGCTGCTGCATCTCATCGACGTCTCGCCGGAAGCGAGCCATGACCCGATCCAGGCCTACGAGACCGTCCGCGAGGAGATTCGCCTGTACAGTCCCACGCTGATGACCCGCCCCACGATGGTCGCCGCCAACAAACTGGACATGCCCGGAGCGCAGGAACGCGCGGAGGTGTTGGAGCAGCACGTCGGCTCGGAGATTATTCGGCTGTCGGCACTCACCGGCACCGGCCTGAACCCCCTGTTATGGAAGCTCAAGGCCCTGGCCGATTCGGCCGGCCGCTGAACGCTTCTCCCCGAGCAATGCCCGGCCCCGCTCTCCCCTTGACCTCACTCTCCGGCCCATCCGTCAATTCGTTACCCCTTCCACACCAATGTGTGATGCTTCAGACAGGACGAGACCGGGCTGGCGTCTGTCAGGTTGATGGGGCTATCTTCGGGGCTTATCAGCGGCGGCGTTTGCGGCGGCGCTGGGGGGTATCCTTCTGCTGGCGTCCCCGCTTGGCACCGCCCGGCAGCGAGGCCTGGGGGGGTTCCGCCTCTGCCGCGACCTGCAATCGGCGGCGAATCCAGTACTGCTCGATAACGCCAAACCCGGTGCTGCACGCGAAGTAGAGCATCAGCCCGGA